>DASVMV010000061.1:0-1743 GCA_036384155.1 Micromonosporaceae bacterium | reverse complement strand
GGCCACCCTCGGCGTCACCGAACCCTTCTCGGCGGGCATCGGCGGCGGCGGCTTCCTGGTCTACTACGACGCCAAGACCGGTACGGTGCACACCATCGACGGCCGCGAGTCCGCACCGGCCTCGATGACCGCGACCAGCTTCGTCAAGGACCCGGCCACCGGTGAGACGTACAAGTTCGACGAGGCCCGGGTCAGCGGCCTGTCCGTCGGGGTGCCCGGCACCCTGCTCACCTGGCAGGACGCGCTGGACCGGTGGGGCACCCGGTCGCTGGCGCAGATGCTCAAGCCCGCCGCACGGGTCGCCGAGGGGGGCTTCACCGTTGATGAGACGTTCGCCAGCCAGATCGCGTCCAACCGAGACGCGTTCGGGCGGTTCAGCTCGACCGGCGCGCTGTACCTGCCCGGCGGCCAGCCGCCGGCCGTGGGCAGTACGTTCCGCAACCCCGACCTGGCCGAGACGTACCGGCTGATCGCCAAGCAGGGCACGGACGTGTTGTACCGCGGCGAGGTCGGCGCGGACATCGTCGCCACCGTGCAGCATCCGCCGGTGGCCGCGCAGCCGATCGGGTCGTGGCCGTACCCCATCCGGTCCGCGGGGATGACGGCCGCGGACCTCGCCGGTTACCGCACCCGGTTCCCCGAGCCGACCCGGTCGGACTACCGCGGCCTCGAGGTGTACGGGATGTCCACGCCATCCAGCGGCGGCACCGCGGTCGGCGAGGCGCTGAACATCCTCGAGCAGTTCGACCTGCGCGGGATGTCGACGACCCAGGCGCTGCACCACTACCTGGAGGCCAGCGCGCTGGCCTTCGCCGACCGCAACCGGTACGTCGGCGACGGCACCCCGCAGGCAGTCCTGCGCGAACTCCTCAGCGACGCGTACGCGAAAGAGCGGGCGTGCCTGATCGACCCCGCCAAGGCGACTCTGCCGGTACCGGCCGGTGATGCCGAAGGCTCCGGAGGCTGCGCCACCACATCCGGCGGGGACGCGCCTGGTGCGGGCACAAGCACTACGAACCTGACGGTGGCCGACCGGTGGGGCAACGTGGTGGAGTACACGCTCACCATCGAGGCGACCGGCGGCAGCGGGATGGTCGTACCCGGTCGGGGATTCCTGCTCAACAACGAGTTGACCGATTTCAACTTCGCGCCGACGCAGGGCGACAAGCCGGACCCGAACCTGCCGGCGCCGGGCAAGCGCCCACGTAGCTCCATGTCGCCGACGATCGTGCTGGACGACGGACGGCCGTTCCTGGCCGTCGGCACGCCGGGCGGCGCGACCATCATCACGACCGTCCTGCAGATGCTAGTCAACCGGATCGACCTGGGGATGAGCCTGCCGGAGGCGCTGGCGGCACCGCGGGCGTCGCAGCGCAACAACTCGCAGGGAGAGACGCAGGCCGAGCCAGAATTCATCGCCCAGGCCGGCGGGCTGACCGCCCTCGGCCACAAGTTCGCCCCGATGGCCGAGATCGGCGCCGCGACCGGTATCGAGTTCCTACCGGACGGGCAGCTGCTGGCGGCCGCCGAGCCGGTACGCCGCGGTGGCGGCGCCGCCGCGGTGGTTGGCCGCTGGGAAGGACACTGACGGTCGGGACCGCGCCGACGGGTCAGGCGTCCGCGCCTGACCCGTCGTCGTAGTTCTCCCCGCCGGACCCGGCGAGCCCCGTGCCGGACGGTTCCCCGATCCGGTAGTCCCGCGGTCCGACCTGCCACAGGTAGCGATGGCGGAAGTTCTGGACG
>DASVMV010000060.1:0-1908 GCA_036384155.1 Micromonosporaceae bacterium | reverse complement strand
CCAGGACGCAGCGCGGGCGCCCCCGCCGGGCGCCCGCCTCGCCGCCGTGAAAGAGCCGCTGGCGGCGCAGGATCTGGTCGACGGCGGCCCGCAGATCGCCGGCGACCGCGGGAGCGGCGGCCACCTCCGAAGGCCGGGTGACCGGTGTCGGAACCAGAATGCCGGCGGCTCCGGCGGCGCCGGCGGCGGTCATGTCCCGGCCGATGTCTCCGACCACTACGCACCGGCTCGGGTGGGTCCCGAGCGCCTGCGCGGCCCGCCACACCAGTCCCGGGGCGGGTTTGCGGCAGCCGCAGCCCTCAGCGCGCGGCGGCGGATCGTCGTGTAGACATACCTGCCAGGTGTCGAACGGCCCGAGAAGCGCTTCGACCCGGGCATTCACCCGGTGCACGGCGCTCTCGGTGAGCAGCCCGCGAGCGACGCCCGACTGGTTGGTCACCACGCCGAGCCGCAGGCCGGCCGCCCGGAGCCGGTCGAGGGCCTCCCGGGCCCCCTCCACCGGCCGTACCCGCCCGGGATCGGCGTTGTACGGCACATCATGTACCAGCGTGCCGTCCCGATCGAAGAGGACGGCGTCGAACAGGCGCGGAACGGTGCTCGCGCGGGTGCCGCGCAGGCCACTTGACCTGCACTGATAGGGCGTTTCCGAGGCGCGCTCCACGGCCGGCGGGTTCCCCGGAGTAGGAGGAGTAAACATCAAATGCTTCGAACCGGCGGTGCCCGCCGGAACCGACATAGCCACCGGGACGACCCCCATAAGATCATGAGTACGGGGCGATCAGTGCAGCTCAGGGCGCAGGTGACCGCCCGGACCGGCGGGCCGACGCCCGCAGAATCGGCGATCGTCAAATTGACCGGGTCCCGCTGTGCCGGACGGCCGCGCCGATCCGGGTCGGGCGGTTGCCGAAAGGTGATAGACAGGCAGAAACGGTCATCGCGCCGGTCGGCCGTGCCGCACCGCACCCCGTACCGATGCCGGTTTTCCGGCGCGGCCGGCCGTGACTAGGCTTTCCACGACCACGACAGCTCGACGAGGATCGGACATGATCGAACCTGTGCAGTTGCCGGCACCGTGGCGGGATGCACGCGTTACCGTCGTCGTTCCCACCTACAACGAGGCGGGCAACCTGCCGGTACTGGTGGAGCGACTGCTCGCGCTCCCGCTGCCCGGACTGTCCGTGCTAGTCGCCGACGACAACTCACCGGACGGCACCGGAGAGGTCGCCGACAAGCTCGCCATCGAGCACCCCGGCCGGGTGCGGGTCGTTCACCGCCCCGGTAAGGAGGGCATCGGCCGCGCGTACGTGGACGGCATCGGCCGAGCGCTGGAGGGTGGTGTGGAGTACGTCGCGCAGATGGACGCCGACCTGTCCCACCCGCCGGAGGCGCTACCCGGGATGCTGGGCGTCCTGCTGTCCACCAATGCGGGGGTTGTGATCGGGTCGCGGTACGTCCCCGGCGGCGAACTCGACGAGGCGTGGCCCGTCTACCGGCGCGCGCTCAGCGGATGGGCCAACTTCTACGTCCACTCGCTTCTGCGGGTACGGATCCGCGATCTCACCGCGGGGTTCAAGATCTGGCGGGCCGAGGTTCTGCAGGACATCGATCTGGATCGGGTGCAGTCCAACGGATACAGCTTCCAGGTGGAGATGCACTACCTGGCGACCCGGCTGGGTCACACGATCATCGAGGTGCCCATCCGCTTCGAGGAGCGTAAGGACGGCGACTCGAAGATGACCACCGCGACCAAGATCGAGAGCGCAGTCATGCCGTTCCGCCTCCGGGCGCGGCACCGCGGCATCGGCCGCTGAATCCTCCCGGGGCCAGGTCCGGCCGCCAGCCGGCAATCCGGGAAGGCCGATTACGGTCGGGCGCGACCGTAGACGGCCCGGTGGGCGGCGGAGACCG
>DASVMV010000059.1:0-4395 GCA_036384155.1 Micromonosporaceae bacterium | reverse complement strand
CCGACCGGCTGTGGGTCACCGTCTTCCTCGACGATGACGAGGCGTACGACATCTGGCACCGCACGGTAGGTGTGCCGGCCGAACGGATCGTTCGCCGGGGCATGGGCCCGAACTTCTGGTCGATGGGCATCCCCGGACCCTGCGGACCGTGCTCGGAGATCTTCATCGACCGCGGTCCCGAGTACGGCAAGGAGGGCGGTCCGGAGGTCGACGAGGACCGCTACATGGAGCTGTGGAACCTCGTCTTCATGCAGTTCGAGCGGGGCGCCGGCACCGGCAAGGAAGACTTTCCGATCCTCGGCGACCTCCCAGCGAAGAACATCGACACCGGCATGGGTCTGGAGCGGATGGCGTCGGTGCTGCAGGGCGTCGACAACCTGTACGAGATCGACGAGGTCCGGCCGATCCTCGACCGGGCCGCCGAGTTGACCGGCAAGCGGTACGGCGCCGGGCCGAGCCACGTCGCGAGCGAGTCGCACCCCGACGACGTACGGCTGCGGGTGATCGCCGACCACGTGCGCACCGCGTTGATGCTGATCGGCGACGGCGTCACGCCGTCCAACGAGGGCCGCGGGTACGTGCTGCGTCGGATCATGCGCCGGGCGATCCGCGCGGTGCGGCTGCTCGGCTACCAGGACCGGGCGATGCCCCAACTGCTGCCGGTGGCCCGCGACTGCATGGCGCCGTCGTACCCGGAGCTGGCGGCCGAGTTCGACCGGATCGCCCAGTACGCCTACGCCGAGGAGGACGCGTTCCTGTCCACCCTCCGCGCCGGCACCACGATTCTGGACACGGCCATCGCGGAGACCAAGTCCGCCGGCCGGACGAGCCTGTCCGGCGACAAGGCGTTCCAGCTGCACGACACCTACGGCTTTCCGATCGACCTCACCCTCGAGATCGCGGGCGAGCACGGGTTGCAGGTGGACGCCGAGGGTTTCCGCCGGCTGATGGCCGACCAGCGGGCGCGGGCGCGGGCGGATGCGCAGGCGCGCAAGACCGGTCACGTCGACCTGTCGGCGTACCGGTCGGTGCTCGATAGCGGCGGCCCGGTGGTCTTCACCGGCTACACCGAGGTGACCCGGGAGTCCACAGTGCGGGCGCTGCTGTCGGCCGGCGGACCGGTGGCCGTCGCGGGCGAGGGCGACTCCGTCGAGCTGGTGCTCGACGCCACTCCGTTCTACGCCGAGGGCGGTGGCCAGCAGCCGGACTACGGCCTGATCACGGTCGGTGGCGGCGAGGTCGAGGTGGTCGACGTCCAGCAACCGGTGCCCGGCCTGATCGTGCACCGGGCCCGGGTTGTCCGCGGCGAGGTCCGGGCCGGCGAGACCGGCTTCGCGGAGATCGACGTGACCCGGCGGCGGGCGATCTCCCGCTCGCACACCGCCACCCACCTGGTGCACCAGACGATGCGCAACTTCCTCGGCGAGTCGGCGACCCAGGCCGGTTCGCTCAACGCGCCGGGCCGCCTGCGGTTCGACTTCCACACCGCCACCGGGGTGGCGCCGAGCGTGCTGCGCGACGTCGAGCAGCAGGTCAACGAGGTGCTGCTGGCCGATCTCGAGGTGCACGCATTCCTCACCTCGCTCGCCGAGGCGCGCCGGCTGGGTGCGATGGCCCTGTTCGGCGAGAAGTACGGCGACGAGGTGCGGGTGGTCGAGGTCGGTGAGTACGCGCGGGAGCTGTGCGGCGGCACCCACGTCGGCCGCTCGGGTCAGCTTGGCCTGGTGAAGATCCTCTCCGAGTCGTCGATCGGTTCCGGCGTACGCCGGGTGGAGGCGCTGGTGGGCATCGACGCGTTCAACTTCCTGGCGAGGGAGCACCTGCTGGTATCCCGGCTGGCCGAGCTGTACCGGGTGCCCAGCGAGCAGGTCGCCGACCGGGTCGAGCAGACGGTGAGCCAGCTGCGCGACGCGGAGCGGGAGTTGGAGAAGCTGCGGGCCCAACTCGTGCTGGGCGGCGCCGGGACGCTGGCGGCGCAGGCCCGGGACGTCCGCGGCGCGGCGTACGTAGGAACCGAGGCCCCGGAGGGGGCAGGCGGAAACGACGTACGCACCCTGGCTCAGGAGATTCGCGGGAAGATCGATCCGTCCCGCCCGGCGGTGGTGGCGGTCGCCGCCCGGTCCGGTGGCAAGGCGTCACTGGTCGTGGCCGTGAACGCGGCTGCGAAGGCCCGCGGCCTGTCCGCGGCCGACCTGGTGAAGGGTGCGTTGTCCGGACGGGGTGGCGGCAGCGCCGATCTGGCACAGGGCGGCGGGGTGCCCGCCGGGGAGGCGCCCAACCTGCTGCTGGCGGTCGAGAAGGCGCTTGCAGAGGCCTGAGGTCGGATGAGTGGTGCACCGCGGGGCGTACGCCTCGGCGTCGACGTGGGGCAGGTCCGGGTCGGCGTGGCAATCGCCGATCCGGACGGAATTCTGGCCAGTCCGCTCGTGACGCTGCGTCGTGACCTGGACACGCAGAATGATGTGGTTCCCGCGGATATCTCCGAACTCGCGCGACTAGTAGAGCTGCATCAGACTGTCGAGGTGATCGTTGGACTTCCCGTGACACTCTCCGGTGGGTACGGGCCGGCCGCGGTCGCCGCCGAGGCGTACGCCGAGCGGCTGGCTAAGGTGGTCGCGCCGGTGCCGGTGCGGCTGGTCGATGAGCGGATGTCGACCGTGGTGGCGACCCGTAGGCTGGCCGAGCGGGGGGTCCGGGGCCGGCGCCAACGAGCTGTGGTCGATCAGGCGGCCGCGGTGGAGATTCTGCAGAGCTGGCTGGACGCGCAGCGGAGGCGGACCTGATGATCGACGAACTGGACCTCGTCTTCGACGAGCAGGAGCGAGGCAGGAAGGGCCGGCACCGGCGCGGCGGCGCCCGCGACCGGAACCGGCGCGGCGCCCGGGCGAAGACGGTGGTCGCGCTGCTGATGGCCTTCCTCCTGCTCGGCACGCTGGGCGCTGGTGCCTGGTACGGCTTCGACCGGGTCCAGGGCTTCTTCCTCACCCCCGACTACGAGGGCACCGGCACCGGCCAGTTGACCATCGAGGTGAAGCCGGGCCAGACGATCGCCGAGATCGGGAACACCCTGGTGACCGCGGGCGTGGTCAAGAGCACCAAGGCTTTCATCGAGGCGGCGAAGGCCAACCCGCAGAGCCAGAAGATCCAGCCGGGCACCTACAAGGTGCGCAGCCGGATGAGCGGCGCAGCCGCCCTTGCCGCGCTGCTCGACCTGAAGAACCGGGTGGTCAACGGCCTGACCATCCCCGAGGGACGCACCGCCAAGCAGGTCTTCAAGCTGTTGTCGGCGAAAACGAAGATTCCGGTGGCCCAGTTCGAGGCCGCGGCCAAGGATCCGGTCGCGCTCGGCGTGCCGGCGTGGTGGTTCAACCGGACCGATGGGAAGAAGAGTCCGCGCTCGATCGAGGGCTTCCTGTTTCCCGACACGTACGAGATCCCAGCGAAGGCGACCGCCGCGGGCATTCTCCGGGAGATGGTGCAGAACTTCCTCACCGTCACCGGCGAGATGCGCTTCGCCGACCGGGTCCAGGCCGAGCGGGGCGGTGTCAGCCCGTACGAGGCGCTGACCGTGGCCTCGCTGGCGCAGGCCGAGGCGGGGAACAAGGACGATCTGGGCAAGGTGGCCCGGGTGGCCTACAACCGCGTCTACGGAGAGTTTCCCTGCAACTGTCTGGAGATGGACGTGACGGTCAACTACTACCTCGAGTTGACCGGCCAGAAGACCAAGACCTCAGCGCAGATGACGCAATCGGAGTTGGACAACCCGCAGAACCCGTACAACCGCAAGCTGCGCGGGATGATCCCCACCCCGATCAACAACCCGGGCAAGGACGCGCTGCAGGGGGCGATGGATCCGCCGCGCGGAGAGTGGCTCTGGTTCGTGGCGATCGACAAGCAGGGCCACTCCGCGTTTGCTGAGACGTGGGACCAGCACCTGCGCAACCAGCAGAAGGCCAAGGAGGCCGGGATCATCTGACATGGCAGTGGTGCGGCGGGCCGCGGTGCTCGGGAGCCCGGTTGCGCATTCGCTCTCCCCGGCGATCCACAACGCCGGCTACGCGGCCGCCGGGCTGACCGGGTGGTCGTACACCGCCATCGAGTGCACCGAGGCGCAGCTGCCGGAGCTGGTGGTTGGCCTCGGCCCGGAGTGGGCCGGCTTGTCGTTGACCATGCCGCTGAAAGAGGCGGCGCTCGCGGTGGCCGCCGAGGTCTCGCCGGTCGCGGCCGCGGTCGGCGCCGCCAACACCCTGGTACGCCGCCCCGACGGCTCCTGGTACGCGGACAACACCGACGTCGAGGGCCTGACCGACATCCTGCGGGCGGCCGGCGTGCCGCCGGGTGCCAGGTTCACCGTGCTGGGCGCGGGTGGTACCGCCCGGGCCGCGGTGGCCGCGG
>DASVMV010000058.1:0-6937 GCA_036384155.1 Micromonosporaceae bacterium | reverse complement strand
CGCGGACGAGGTGCTGACCCCCGACTCCTCCCGGTTCTGGCCGGCCGACCGCTGGCGCCCCGGTACCCCGCCGTTCTCCTTCGACAAGCAGTACCTGCGGGACTGGGCAGCGGGCACCGGCTGGGACAAGGAGGCGCCGGCCCCCGAGGTGCCGGCGGAGGTCGTCGCGGCGACCCGGGCCCGCTACGTCGAGGTGTACGAGCGCCTCACCGGCCGCACCTGGTGAGCCAGGCCTAGTCGACCCAACCGAAGCTGCGCTCGACGGCCTTGCGCCAGTTGCGCAGCTCGCGGTCGCGGTGTGCCGGATCCATCGCCGGGTCCCAGTGTCCGTCCTGGCGCCACTGCGCCCGCAGCGTGTCGGTGTCCGGCCAGAACCCCACCGCCAGGCCGGCCGCGTAGGCCGCGCCCAGACACGTCGTCTCGGTCACCCGCGGCCGCACCACGGGCACGTCGAGGACATCGGCCAGGAACTGCATGAGCAGGCCGTTCGCGGTCATGCCGCCGTCAACGCGGAGCCGGCGCAGCGCCACATCGGAGTCGGCGTTCATCGCGTCGACCACCTCCCGGGTCTGCCACCCCGTAGCCTCCAGCACGGCCCGGGCCAGGTGTCCCTTGGTGACGTAGCCGGTCAGCCCGGCGATGACGCCGCGGGCGTCGCTGCGCCAATGTGGCGCGAACAGCCCCGAGAACGCCGGCACGACGTAACAGCCGCCGTTGTCGTCGACCGTGCGCGCCAGGTCTTCGACCTCCGCGGCGGACCGGATGAGCCCGAGATTGTCGCGCAGCCACTGCACCAGCGAGCCGGTGACGGCGATCGCCCCTTCCAGCGCGTAGCGGGCCGGCTCTGCCCCGATCTGGTAGCCGACGGTGGTGAGCAGGCCGTGCCGGGAGCGCACCGGAGTGGCGCCGGTGTTGAGCAGCAGGAAGCTGCCCGTCCCGTAGGTGCACTTGGCTTCGCCGGGTTGAAAACAGGTCTGCCCGAACAGGGCCGCCTGCTGGTCGCCGAGCGCGCTGGCCACCGGCACGTCGGCGAGCACACCGGTGGCCCGGCCGTAGACCTCGGCGGACGGACGGATCTGCGGGAGCAAGGCTGCGGGTATCCCCATCGCGTCCAGCAGGTCCTCGTCCCAGCTCAGCGTGCGCAGGTTCATGAGGAGAGTCCGGCTGGCGTTCGTCACATCGGTCACGTGCTGGCCGGTGAGCTTCCAGATCAGCCAGCTGTCCACGGTTCCGAACAGCACCTCACCCCGCGCGGCGCGGTCGCGCAGGCCGTCGACGTGTTCCAGCAGCCACATCAACTTCGGGCCGGCGAAGTAGGTGGCCAGGGGCAGCCCGGTGCGGGACCGGAACCAGTCCTCGTGGTGGGCCGCGCCGAGTCGGCGCAGAAGCTCGCCGGTGCGGGTGTCCTGCCATACCACGGCGTTCGCCACCGGGCGACCGGGGGCCCGGTCCCACACCACCGTGGTTTCCCGCTGGTTGGTGATGCCGACGGCGGCCAGCCGCTCCGGCCGGATGGACGCCCCGGCCAGCGCCTCGCGGACCACCCGTTCGACGTTGGTCCAGATCTCGTCCGGGTCGTGCTCCACCCAACCCGGCCGGGGAAAGATCTGGCGATGCTCCCGCTGCGCCACCGACACCGGGGATCCGGTGGAGTCGAAGACGATGCAGCGCGACGATGTCGTGCCCTGGTCGATGGCGGCCACGTACTCTTCGGTCACCGCAGCACCGTACCGAGTGCCGCGGGCCTAGCCGAGCCCCCGCAGGGGTGGGCCCGCACGCCTTCTTAGGATGGGCCCGTGCGCGACTTCGCGATCTTCAGCGGCACCGCCCACCCCGAGCTGGCCGCGGAGATCTGCGCGCAGCTGGACGTACCACTGCACCCGGTACGGGTGTCCCGGTTCGCCAATGACTGCCTCGAGGTGCAGTTGCAGGCCAACTGCCGGGAGCGGGACGTCTTCCTGATCCAGCCGCTGGTGCCGCCGGTCCAGGAGAATCTGGTCGAGTTGTTGCTGATGATCGATGCTGCCCGGGGCGCCTCGGCTGGCCGGATCACCGTCGTACTTCCGCACTACGCGTACGCGCGCTCGGACAAGAAGGACGCGCCGCGGATCTCGATCGGCGGTCGGCTCGTCGCCGACCTGCTGGTGTCGGCGGGTGCCAACCGGGTCCTGGCGATGACCCTGCACTCGCCGCAGGTGCACGGCTTCTTCAGCGTTCCGGTGGATCACCTGCACGCGCTGCGCGAGCTGGCTACTCACTTCCGGCGCTACGACCTGACTGACACGGTGGTGGTATCGCCCGACCTCGGCAATGCGAAAGAGGCGGCCGCGTTCGCCCGTATGCTCGGCACCCCGGTGGCGGCCGGCGCCAAGCAACGGTTCAGCGACGACCGGGTAAAGATCAGCGCGGTGATCGGTGACGTCGTCGACCGCGATGTCATCGTGCTCGACGACGAGATCGCCAAGGGCAGCACGGTAATCGAGCTGATGGACCACCTGCGCGACCTCAAGGTCCGCTCGATCCGGCTGGCCTGCACCCACGGGCTCTTCTCCGGAGACGCGCTCGACCGGCTGTCCGACCAGCCGGGGGTGGTGGAGATCGTGTGTACGAATACGGTGCCGATACCCCCCGCGAAGCGGGTTCCGAAGCTGGAGGTGCTCTCGGTGGCGCCGGCCCTCGCGCAGGCGGTCCGGCGGATCCATAATGGAGAATCCGTCAGCGCTCTCTTCACCTAGCCGGAGCCGAGCGAATTCGGGTCGGCCGCTCGTTGGCGGAGCGCCTCGTCGTCCTCCGGCCGGTAGGTCAGCACCTCGTGCAGGCCACTCAACTCGATCACCCGGGCGACGTGCCCCTGTGCACCGGTTAGCCGCAGCCAACCTCCCTCGGCCGCGCTCAGCCGGTCGCCGCGAATGAATGCGTTGAGGCCGGCCGAGTCACAGAACGAGAGCTCGGCGACGTCCACCAATATCTGAACCTTGCCCGCGGCCACCAGGGCGTCCACGTGCTCCTGAAAGACCGGAGCCGAAGCCATGTCGAGCTCGCCGGTGAGGGCCAGCACCGCCACGACATCCTGCCGGCGCTCGCGGATGGCGAAGGCCACGGGATCCTCCGACTCCCTGGACGGGCGTGATCGCCGCGATCGTACGCCCCCAGCCCGGTGGTGGGCGATCACTCGATTGGGTCCCTTGCCGCGGGGACCTGTTGGGGCAGGGTCGCGGTGAGCCGTACGGTGGTGCCGGCCGGGCTGGTCCACACCGCCATGCTGTCGCTGAGCCGGTTGGCCAGCCACAGCCCCCATCCGCCGACCGTGCCCGGAGCCGGTCGGTCGTGCCGGCCGAGGTGCTCCGCGCCCAGGCCCGGCCCCCGGTCCGACACCTCGCATGCGACCGCCGGCCCGTCCCGCCACACCTGCAGCCGCCCGCTGCCGCCGCCATGCCGCACGACGTTGGTAAGCAGTTCGTTCACGGCCAGCACGAAGTCGTCGAGGGGCTGGCCAATGAGTCCGGCCGCGTGTAGTCGTTCGGCCAGGATGTGCCGCAGCTCGGTCACCCGGTCCGGGTCGATGGCCTCGGTGAGCAGGGGGGATGGCGCGACGAGCGGTGCGATGCGCGGCGCTTGCCCGGACTCCCCCATGACTCCGCCCTGCCACGTCCTCGGGTGCTTTGCGGCTTTCCTACCCTACGTCGTGGCGCCTCGGGACGCATCTCGGACATCGGGCACCGCGAGTTGACCGCCGAGCGGTGGTCAGGCGCGGCTCCCGTGTGCAATGGTCGGGCCATGCTGGAGCAGGCGCCGCAAGGGGCGGCTGAGGCCGCCGCCTCCGACGCCGTGTCCCGGGCCGTCGCCGCTCTGGCTGGACGGTTGAGCTGCCCGCCGGATCAGGCGCTCGGTCAGCTGCGCCGGCTGGCCGACACCTACCGCATCGGGCTCGCCGAGGCGGCTTCGGCGGTGCTCG
This sequence comes from Micromonosporaceae bacterium, assembly GCA_036384155.1. Taxonomy (GTDB): domain Bacteria; phylum Actinomycetota; class Actinomycetes; order Mycobacteriales; family Micromonosporaceae; genus DASVMV01. The sequence goes on along the minus strand of DASVMV010000058.1, from coordinate 2,982 downwards.
CGGCAGTGCCCGGCGCGGAGGGTGGCGCCGATGATCGGCTGCCGCCCGAGTTCCGCCATCATCGCTACCTGCCGACGCCGGCGCGGGCGGCTGACCTGGTGCCCACGCCGGCCCAGGCCGCGGGCGGTGAGAGCGCAGCGCAGACGGACGTCTCCCGGCCGCCGTCCGACCCCGAGATCCAGGCCATTCTCGATCTCCTACCCGGCGCCGTCGTCTTTACCGTCCCGGTGCGGGAGGACGGGCGGATTGTCGACTACCGGGTGGTCGCGGCGAGCCCCGAAGCCACCGACATCCGCGGCCGACGCGGTCGGGAACTGGTCGGCTCGAGCACGGTGGAGGACTATCCCAGCGTCGTGGGTGGTGAGGTGTGGCTGGCGTACGAGCAGGTCCTCGTCACCGGCCGTCCCCGCAGCATCGGTCCCTTCACATACCGGGCGGTCGCGGAGGGTGTCCAGGCCGAGGCGCTGTACACCCTGCATGCCCGTGCCTTCCGGGGCGGTCTGCTGGTCAGTTGGGTCCGGCAGGACGAGCAGCGCCGGTACGCGGCCCGCCTGGCCCAGACCGAGCGCCTAGGCAACCTCGGGTGGGCCGAATGGGACCTGACCAGTGACACCATCGAGTGGTCAGCGGGCCTGTTCGAGATCTACGAGCGGCCGCCGGCCGCCGGCCCGGCCACGCTCGACGAGATCGGTCGGCTGGTGCACCCCGGCGACCGGGACCGGGCGGGCGCGGCCGTGGCGGCGCTGCTGGAGCAGGGAATCCCGATGGACATCACCTACCGCCTTCAGTTGCCCGGCGGCACCAAGCACGTGCGGTCCATCTTCAAGACCAGTCGGGACGCGAAAGGCCGAGCGCTCAAGGCGTACGGGATCGTGCAGGACGTGACGGCGGTCGTCGCGGCCCAACGCGACCGGGCCCGCCTGGCCGACATCGAGGCCGAACTCGCCGAACGGCAGCGCCGCCTGCAGGCCGAGCACCGCCTGGTGGCCGCGTTGCAGCAGGTCATCCTGCCGATACCGAGCAGCGCAATCGAGCTACCCGGCCTGGAAGTCGCCGTGTCGTACCAGCCGGCGGAGCAGCTGGCCCGGGTCGGCGGCGACTGGTACGACCTGATCGAGCTGCCCGGCGGCCGAAGCCTTTTGATCGTCGGTGACGTGGCGGGCCACGGCATCACGGCCGCCGCGGCCATGGTCCGGTTGCGGCATGCGCTTGCCGCGTTCGTGGTCACCACCTCCGACCCGGCCGAGCTGCTCGGCTACCTCAACCGGGTGGCCTGCGAGGATCCGACCACACCCACCGCTTCGGTGATCGTCGCCCGGTACGACCCGCAGACCTCGACCGTCGCGTGGGCGCAGGCCGGCCACCCGCCGCCGGTCGTGCTCTCGTCGGGGAGGGCCCGGTCGCTCGACCGGCCGCCCGGGCGGCTGGTCGGGGCGCGCCTCGACACCCGGTACGCCGACGCATCGCTGCAGCTGTCGACCGGCGACGTGCTGGTGCTGTACACCGACGGGCTGATCGAGCGCCGCGGCGGCTACGAGGCCAGCTGGATCGATCCGCTGTTGTCGGCCACCGCCGCCGGCGCCGGTCTGGACCGCGGGCTGGCGAGCCTGCGTCCCGCCAACCCGGACGACGACATGTGTGTGCTCGCCCTCCGGACGGTCGACCGCGCCGGCTGAGGCCTACGGGGGTGGTGGCGTCTCGTGGATGGCGGCCTCTTCCGCGCTCGCCCCACCGCCCGAGACGCCTGCGTCGTATCCGATCGCGTCGCGCTCGTCGTCGGTGAGCGCGCCCTGGTCCGGCTCGGTCAGCCGGCCCACCGGCCGCCCGGTGGTGCCGTCCTGCTCGAGATTGCCGTGGTCGTAGATGGAAACCGGGGAGCGGGGGTCGGACGTCGGGCCGTCGTCCATCACATCCGCGTCGAACTGGGCCTGGGCGGCCGCCTCGTCACTGTCGGCCTCGCCCGCGATGGCCGGGTCCGGCGCGGCAGCCAGTGGCTCGTCGACCGGCGGCTCCAGTCGTTCCCGGCCGACCTTGTAGTCGAGTGACTCGCCGTCGAGCTGCTCCTGCGCGGTGCTACCGAATCGGTCGACCGCCGTGGGCGAGTCGCCCGGCAGCGGGGCCGGCTCGACGCCGTCGGCCTCCCGGCCGGTCAGCACCTCGTCACGGGCGCCCGAGTCATCGTCGGCGGTGCCCGGCAGGCCCTCCGCCTCGGGGTCCGACAGCGGCGTCGGATAGTCGTCATCGCGCATGGCTGGTCACTACCCACCATCCCACCCGGATAACCGGAGGCGGGCAGCGCCCATGGCGGGGGCGGCGCGGGTATGACGGGGCGAATCGACGCATCCGTTGCCTGCCGCCACCGTCGCCCGTACTGTCGCAAGAGGCCGAGGTGATCGGCGCCTGCCACCGGGCGGCGCGGGCCGGCCTATCCAGGTGCTCAAGACGCGGGCATCAGATGCACAGCTGCGAATTCCAGAACTGACATGCCACCGAGCAGTGCCGGTGGCGTTCCAGGAGGCTGCGCTATGACGCTCATCAGCGGTACCTCGTTATCTCCGCGGTTCGGCGAGCCCGAACTCGACGCCCTGGCGGTCGGCTACGCCGAGCAGGTTGCCGGCCTTCCCCCCGGCGCGGCCGAACGCCGGGCCCGGCGCGCCCACCTCGTGTGCGCCGCCATGCCGCTGGCCGCGCGCCTCGCCGGGCGCTATCGCGGGCGCGGCGAGCCGATGGAAGACCTGGAACAGGTGGCCCGGGTCGGGCTGATCAAGGCCATCGACCGGTACGACCCGAGACAGGGCCGTTTTACCGGATTCGCCGCCGTGACGATCCTCGGCGAGCTGCGGCGGCACTTCCGCGACCGGACGTGGGACGTACGGGTGCCGCGGCGGATGCAGGAGCTGAGCCGGGCGCTCGGCCGAGCTCACGCGGAGCTGACGGCCGAGCTGCGCCGCGCGCCGACGGTTGCCGAACTCGCCGCTCATC
>DASVMV010000057.1:0-1912 GCA_036384155.1 Micromonosporaceae bacterium | reverse complement strand
CCCCCGGCCGTAGCTCCGCCGGCCACCGCCCCGCCCGTCATTCGATCGTCCGGCGTACCGGTCCGGGCGCGGGCGACGGCAGCGGTGCCCAGCCCCGCCGCCGACGGCCGGTCGGCCCCCCGCTACCGCGGCACCCTGTACGGCGGTCCGGAGCGGGCCGACATCGGCAACCTGAGGATGTCCCTGCCGGTGCGTCTGAACCCGGAAAACACCGGTTCGTTGACCGGGCACATCCTCGCGCAGGGCTGGTCCGACGAGACCCCGCCGGCCCGCGGCACCACCGCGCGGATCGTGCTCGCCCTGGCCGTCGGGCTCGGCGTGCTCATCGTCATCGGGCTGCTGGTGGTGGTCGGCCTCGGCGGCCTGTTCGGCACCCTGATGGGGGGCCTGCTCGCCGGCTGACCGGCCTGGAGCGCGGCTGGTACGGCCATTCCCGTAATCCGGTCACGGTGAGTATGATCACTGCCCCGGGCCGGTGCCCCAATGCGGCACGTATGATCGCTGGGATCAGTGACCGGGCGCGCGGTGCGCCCACGGGCGATCGTGCAGGCGATACGGCGGCAGGAGCCAGCCGCGGCGGGCCGGGCGCGAGGTGCGCCCCGCTTCCGAGAGGTTTCCTTGACCAGCTTTGCTGACCCCAGCACGTTTCCATCCATCCTCGACGGTCCCATCGAGCCCGTTGATCCCGTGGTGCCGCCGGAATCGGCGACGTTTGTCGACCTCGGACTGCCCCAGCCGCTCGTCCGGGCCCTGGCCCGGGCCGGCATCACCACGCCGTTCGAGATCCAGCGGGCAACCGTGCCGGACGCCCTCGCCGGGCGCGACGTGCTCGGCCGCGGCCAGACCGGTTCCGGCAAGACTCTCGCCTTCGGCCTGCCGGTCCTCGCCCGGGTCGCCGCGGGACCCAAGGCCCGGCCGAAGCACCCCCGGGCGCTCGTCCTCGTGCCCACCCGTGAGCTGGCCATGCAGGTCAACGACGCGCTGTTGCCGCTGGGCAAGGCCGTCGGCGTCTTTCTCAAGACCGCAGTCGGGGGCGTCCCGTACGACCGCCAGATTGACGCGCTGCGCCGCGGTGTGGAGATCATCGTGGCGACACCGGGCCGCCTCGGGGACCTCATCGCGCGGGGCGAGTGCCGCCTCGACGACATCGAAGTGACCGTGCTGGACGAGGCCGACCAGATGGCCGACATGGGCTTTCTGCCCGAGGTGACCGACCTGCTGGCGAAGACCCCGGCCGGGGCTCAGCGGCTGCTCTTCTCGGCGACGCTGGACGGTGACGTCGACGCGCTGGTCAACCGGTTCATGACCGATCCGGTCACCCACTCGACCGCACCGCTGACCGCATCGGTGTCCACCATGGACCACCACCTGCTGTTGATCCCCCCGCATGACAAGTTCGCCGTGGCGGCGGCGATCGCAGCCCGCCAGGGTCGCACGATGATGTTCGCCCGCACCCAGTTGGGGGTGGACCGCCTCGTCGAGCAGCTCGCGGCGGTGGGCGTACGCGCCGGCGCCCTGCACGGCGGCAAGACCCAGCGGGCCCGCACGCGCACGCTCGCCGAGTTCCGGGAAGGCCGGACAAATGTCCTGGTCGCCACCGACGTCGCGGCGCGCGGCATCCACGTCGACGGCGTGTCCCTGGTCGTCCACGTCGACCCGCCGAAGGACTCGAAGGACTACCTGCACCGGGCCGGCCGTACCGCACGGGCCGGCAGTTCCGGCGCGGTGGCCACCCTGGTGTTGCCCAAGCAGCGCCGGAGCACCCTGGCGATGCTTGCCAAGGTTGGGGTCGAACCGGCCGCGACCCGGGTTCGGGCCGGCGATGCGGCGCTGGCCGAGCTGACCGGAGCGCGGCAGCCGAGCGGGCAGCCCGTGGTCGACGAGCCCGCACCGCCGCGCCGGGCGGAGCCCG
>DASVMV010000056.1:0-6972 GCA_036384155.1 Micromonosporaceae bacterium | reverse complement strand
GGGTACGGCCACGACCCGATCGGCTGCGCGGCCACCGGCGGATGCTGCACGGTGGCGACGATGTCCGCGCCGACCTCGCCGCGGTACAACACGTCCGGGCCCTGCTTGGCGATCAGCCGGTACGTCGCGGCCAGGTCGGGGTTTCGGAACGTGCTGCCCACCGCGGGCGGCCGGCCGCCGGGCAGGTACAGGGCGCTGGTTGGGCTGAACCGCCCGAAGATGGGCCGGTTCCCGTCGATCTGGCTGGCGAAGGTTGCATCGACGCTGAAGCCGTCCTCGGCGACCCGCGCGGCGGGCTTGAGCATCTGCGCCAGCGACCGGGTGCCCCACCGGTCCAGCGCGTCCTGCCAGGTGAGCAGGGTGCCGGGCACCCCGACGGACAGGCCGCTGACCCGGGCCTCGTCGAAGTCCATCCTCTCACCGGTCGCCGGGTTCCTCATGAAGGCGGTCTCGGTCATCGAGGCCGGTGCGGACTCCCGGCCGTCGATGGTGTGCACCGTGCCGGTCTTGGCGTCGTAGTAGACCAGGAAGCCGCCGCCGCCGATGCCCGCCGAGAAGGGTTCGGTGACGCCGAGGGTGGCCGCGGCGGCGACGGCGGCATCGACTGCGTTACCGCCGCCTCGCAGCACGTCCAGCCCGACGGCCGTAGCCGTGGCGTCCACTGTCGACACCGCGCCGCCGTAACCGACGGCCACCGGCACCTTCGGCGGTTCGGCCGGCTTCGCCTGGGCGGGACCGGGGGTGCCGGCCACGATCGTGGCCAGTACGGCGGTTGCGGTGAAGAGGGCCCGACGTCTCATGTGGTCTCCCCAGGATCGGCGTAGGTGAGTTCCTGCCTACTCCCATGGCCGGGAGTAGGCAACCCGGGAAAGCAATGTCCTGGGGAGGGCTCAGCCGGCACCGGCGGTGGCGAGCTTGAGGCCGAAGCCCAGGAACAACGCACCGATTCCGGTCGTCAGCCCAGCGGCCAGCCGCCGCCGGCGCCGGAACTGGGTGGCCAGGTAGGTGCCCGTGAAGATCAACGCAGTGAGATAGAGGGCGCTGGTGAGCTGCGCGATCGTGCCCAGCACCACGAAGGAGAGCGCCGGATAGGGGTACGCCGGATCGACGAACTGGATGAAGAAGGAGATGAAGAACAGGATCGCCTTCGGATTGAGCAGGCTGATCACCGCCGCCCGGCGGAAGGCGCTGCCGACTGCGGGCTCCGCCGCGTCGACCAGGCGCGGCGCCTCGGGATCGGCGCGGGTCCGCCAGCGGCGCCACGCGCCGCGCAGCATCATCACTCCGACGTAACCCAGGTACGCCGCGCCGGCGTACTTGATCACCAGGAAGAGCGGCGGATAGGCCTTGAGCAGCGACGCGACCCCGGCCGCGGACAGCGCCATGAGCACCGCGTCGCCGAGGAACACGCCGGCCGCGGCCTGGTAGCCGGTCCGTACCCCGCGCCGGGCCGCGGTGGACAGCACGAAGAGCGAGTTGGGCCCGGGCAGCAGAACGATGGCGACCGTGCCCAGCACGTACGTCCACAGGTCGGTGATCCCAAGCATGCCCGTTATCCTGCTGCGGGGACCGATCCCGCCGAAAGCCTTTCCCGCAGCCTGGCCTGTGCACTCGGCCACTCGTCGACGGTCATCGCATACTGAACGCTGTCCCGCCAGGAGCCGTCCGGCCGCGGCATGTGCATCCGCAGCACCCCCTCACGCCGCGCGCCGAGTCGCTCCACGGCCCGCTGGGACCGTTCGTTGCGTATGTCGGTGTGCCAGACCACCCGCACCGCCCCGAGTTCGTCGAAGGCGCGGGTCAGCAGCAGCAGCTTGGCCTCTGTGTTGACGCCGGTGCGCCACCACGGTCGGCCCAGCCAGGTGTAGCCGATGGACAACGATCGGCGGCCCTCGTCGGGCTCGTAGTACGACGTGGTGCCGATGACCGCGCCGGTCACCGCGCAGCGCTGCACCCAGGGCACCCGTACACCGCGGTGGTGTGCCGCCAGCGCGGCGTCGATGATCGCGGCCATCGCGGCGGGGCCGTCCGGCCGCCGGCCGCTCAGGTGTCGCCACACGTCGGCGTCGTCCACCGCGCTGAACAGGTCGGCGGCGTGTGAGCGGTCGAGCGGTTCCAGCACGACGCGAGCACCGCGCATCGGTGCCGGAGTCAGCCAGGGGGAGCGGGACGGCCGCAGATAGTCGGGCACTGGTGCGGTCATTCCCACGTCGGGTTCGGGGACACCCCGCACGAGGCGCACCGGCACCACGCCCGCCCAGTACGGAAGGCTGTAGTCGGCGTCTTCGTCGAGCGCCTGGCTGTTGCGGATCTTGACCGACACCTCGCGCAGGGGCAGCGCGAGCACCGCGGTCTCGGCCAGTTCCTTGCGAGTGGGTGGCCGGCTGTCCCCCGACCGTCCGGGGCCCACCTTGTCGACCAGGGCGGCCAGGACCGCCCGCTTTTCCGCCTCGTCCTCCACCAGCCGGGCGGTGCCATGTGCGACCGCCGATCGGTAGTTGGCGCTGTGGTGGAACTGTGAGCGCCCGTACACCAGCCCGTCGAGCAGGGTGACCGTGACGCAGACCCGCAGGCCCTCGGGATCCCGGGCGGCCAGCAGTGGGCGGCTGCCGGTCGAGCCGTGCAGGTAGAGCGTGTCGTTCACCCGCACGTGCAGGGTGGGCAGGGCGCGCGGCTCGCCATCGACCGTGAAGGCCAGCACACAGTGGTAGGCCTCGTCGAGCACCGCGTGCACGGTGGCCGGGTCGAACGTGATCCGGCCGTGGTAACGCTGGGCGGTGGTGCGGGCCGTCTGGGCGTACATGCTTCCCCCGGGAGGTCTGTGCTAGTACAATCTGTAGATTGTGTCAGCACGTTATCAGATCAGGGGCCGCTCGGCCGCCGAGGTTGCGGCCAGCGTGGAATCCGGCGTACAGGGGGCGGTGCTGTCGCCGGGTGCGCTCCTGCCGGCCGTCCGGACGCTCGCCGGCGATCTGCGGATCAGCCCGGCGACGGTCGGGCGGGCGTACCAGATGCTTCGCCAGCGCGGTCTGGTCGAAACCGCCGGTCGCAACGGCACGCGCATCCGGCCCCGTCCACCGGTGGCCGCGGCCCGCTCGGGCCTGCGCCCGCCGCTGTTCTCCGCCGGCCTGGACCTGTCCACCGGGGAACCCGACCAGCGGCTGCTACCCCTGCTCGGCCGGCACCTCGGCGCCGTCGCTGGCGACCTGTCCGCCCCCGCCGGCTACGCAACCGCCGACCTGCTGCCCCAGCTCGCCGGCCTCGCCCGCGCCCGGCTCACGGCCGACGGCGTACCGGCGGATGCGGTCACCCTGACCAGCGGGGCCCTCGACGGGATCGAGCGCGTCCTCGCCGCCCACCTGCGGCCGGGCGACCCCATCGCGGTCGAGGATCCGGGCTGGTCGAACGTGTACGACCTGATCTCGGCGCTCGGGCTTCGCCCGGTGTCCGTGCCGGTCGACGACGAAGGGCCCACCGAGGCGGGAGTGCGGGCTGCGCTGGCCGCCGGCGCCCGGGCGCTGGTCGTGACGACCCGGGCGCACAATCCGACCGGTGCGGCGGTGACCGCCGAACGCGCCCGCGCCCTGCGGGACCTCCTCGCCGCCCACGCCGATGTCCTGCTGATCGAAGACGACCACGCCGCCGAGCTCGCCCCCGTACCCTTGCACTCCCTGGCCGCCACGACCACCGCATGGGCCTTCGTCCGGTCGCTCAGCAAGCCCTTCGGGCCGGATCTGCGCGTGGCCGTGGTCGCCGGAGACGAGGCGACGATCGCCCGGGTGACCGGCCGCATGCGCATCGGCGCCGGGTGGGTGTCCACCGTGCTGCAGCGGCTCGTCATCCGGCTCTGGCGCGACGCGGCGGTTGCCGCGGCAGTGGCGGCCGCCGGGGAGAGCTACGAGACGCGCCGGCGGGCGCTGTGCGACGCACTCGTCCGGCGTGGCGTTCCGACCGGCGGCCGCAGCGGAATCAACGTCTGGGTGCCGGTAGCCGACGAGACCCGCGCCGTCACCGCTCTGCGCGACGCCGGCTACGCGGTGGCACCCGGCTCGCTGTACCGGTTGTCCAGCCCGCCCGGCATTCGGATCACGGTCAGCCCGCTCGACCTGGCGGACGTCGAACCCCTGGCCGACGCCGTGGCCCGGGCGGTCGGCTCCGCCGACACCGCTCCCTTCACGGCGTGAGCCGGAGCGCGCGGGGTAGAACAGGAGGCATGGCCGACACCCGTACCGCTCCCGGCGCCCAGCGGTTCATCCCGCCCGGCGCGGACGACCTCGACGCGCTGCGCGCGGCGGCGGCCGGCTGCCGCGGCTGCGAACTGTACGAACCGGCCACCCAGACGGTCTTCGGTCGCGGCGACGCGCACGCGCGCGTGGTTCTCGTCGGCGAGCAGCCCGGCGACATGGAGGACCGCAAGGGGCTGCCCTTCGTCGGGCCGGCCGGCCATCTGCTGCGCCGGGCGGTCGACGACGCGGGAATCGATCCAAAGCACATCTACCTCACGAACGCTGTGAAGCACTTCCGGTACGAGATGCGCGGCAAGCGGCGGATCCACCAGACGCCGGACCGGGTGCACATCGTCGCCTGCCGGCCCTGGCTGGTCGCCGAGTTCGCCCAACTCGACCCGGAGGTGGTGGTGGTGCTCGGGGCGACCGCCGCGAAGGCGCTGCTCGGGCCCACCTTCCGGGTGACCCGGTCGCGTGGGGTGCTGCTGCCGTGGCCCGAGTCGGCGCAGCGGCCGGAGGAGTTCACGAAGGTGCCGATCGACGCCACCGGCAAGGTCGCTTCGGTGCCGCCGGCCCAGCTGGTGGCCACCATCCACCCCTCCGCCGTGCTGCGCGCCGACGACCGGGACAAGGCGTACGGCGGCCTGGTCGATGACCTGAAGGTGGCGGCGAGCGTTCTGGCGTCCTGACCGTCGGAGGCTCCTTCTTGGACAGTTACCGTTCGGGCCTGACTGTTCGGGCCTGACGCCAACTGTCCAAGATCTCGGCTTTGTCGGCCTTGGTGCGCGCCCGCTGGTCCGGGTGCGCCGGCTGGACCGGCGGCCCGAGGGGCACTGGGCAGGACGAACAGGGGGTGCCAGACTGGCCGGCATGGAGCAGCATCTCTACGAATCCGTCCACGACGACTTCCGCTCGCTCTGTCGCGAGTTTCTGGCCCGCGAGGCGGTGCCGCACCACGATCGGTGGGAGGCCGCGGGCATCGTCGACCGCGAGGTGTGGCGCAAGGCGGGTGCCGCCGGACTGCTGGGCATGGACGTGGACGAGGAGTACGGCGGCGGCGGCCAGCGCGACTTCCGCTTCAACGCCGTACTCGTCGAGGAGATCGTGGGCGCCGGCCTCTCCGGCCTCGGCTTCGGGCTGCACAACGACGTGGTCGCGCCCTACCTGACCGACCTGGCCCACGAGGAGCAGCGCAAGCGCTGGCTCCCCGGCTTCTGCTCCGGCGACATCGTCACCGCCATCGCGATGAGCGAGCCCGGTGCGGGCTCGGACCTCGCCGGCATCCGCACGACCGCCGTCCGCGCCGGATCGGACTGGATCCTCAACGGCCAGAAGACCTTCATTACCAACGGCGAGATGGCCGACCTGGTCATCGTGGTCGCGAAGACGGCTCCCGACCAGGGCGCACACGGCGTCAGCCTCATCGCTGTGGAGACCGGCACCCCCGGCTTCACCCGCGGGCGCCGGCTGGCGAAAGTCGGTCTGAAGGCCAACGACACCGCGGAGCTGTTCTTCGACGAGTGCCGGGTGCCCGCCGACCACCTCATCGGTACGGAGAACCACGGCTTCTACCACCTGATGGCGAACCTGCCACGGGAGCGGCTGGGCATCGCGGTCGCCGCCGTCGCCGCGGCGGAGCGGCTGCTGGCCATCACGCTTGAGTACGCCCGCTCCCGTGAGGCGTTCGGTCGGCCGATCGGCAGGTTCCAGCACAACCGGTTCGTGCTCGCCGAGCTCGACACCGAGGTCACCATCGCCCGAACGTTCGTCAACCACTGCATCAGCGAGTTCAACGCCGGGCGGCTGTCGGTGGTGGACGCCGCCAAGGCCAAGTGGTGGACGACGGAACTGCAGAACCGGGTGGCCGACCGGTGTGTCCAGCTGCACGGCGGCTACGGCTACATGCTGGAGTACCCGGTGGCCAAGGCGTGGCTCAACAGCCGGGTGCAGACCATCTACGGCGGCACCACCGAGATCATGAAGGAGATCATCGGCCGCGGCCTCGGCCTGTGAGACGCGGCACGGAACAAAGGGGTAGATGCTTACGCCGCGGGCCGGTAAGAAAGGATGGCACCGGCCTCCACCCCTTACCGAGGAGGGCCGATGGCCACCGACCTAGCCGCGCCGCCCGCCGATCGGCTCGACGTGGGCCGCATCCAGCGGCGTACCCTGCGGTTGCTCTTCGGCACGCAGACCGTGGGCGGGATCGGCGTCACCATCGGCATCGCCGTCGGTGCCCTGCTCGCCGCCCGGCTCGGTGGCACCGCAGTCTCCGGTCTAGCCGCCAGCTCGGCCGTGGTGGGCGCGGCCCTGATCGCCGTACCGGTAACGCGCATCATGGCGGCGCGCGGCCGGCGGGCCGGTCTGGCGACGGCCTACCTGGCCGGTGCGGTTGGCGGCGCGCTCATCGTCGCCGCGGCGGTCGCGGGCTGGGTCCCTCTGCTCTTCCTCGGCATGCTGTTGTTCGGCGGCGGCACCGCGGCCAACCTGCAGGCGCGATACGCGGCGGTCGACCTCGCCGAGCCCAGTCGCCGCGGCCGTCAGTTGTCGCTCATCGTGTGGGCCACCACGATCGGGGCCGTTGCCGCACCGAACTTCGCGGCGCTGGCCGACGATGTCGGCGGCGGCCTGGGCCTGCCGCAGCTGTCCGGTCCGTTCGCGTTCAGCGTCGTGGCGTTCCTGGTCGCCGGCGGCGTGCTGCTGGCGTTCCTGCGGCCCGACCCGTTGCTGACCGCGCGGCGCGTCG
>DASVMV010000055.1:0-5879 GCA_036384155.1 Micromonosporaceae bacterium | reverse complement strand
GTGGGTGACGATCACGATCGTGTACTCGTTCTTGAGCTCCTCGATCAGGTCCTCGATGGCGAGGGTGGAGATCGGGTCGAGGGCCGAGCACGGCTCGTCCATCAGGATCACCTCCGGCTTGACGGCGATCGTCCGGGCGATGCACAGCCGCTGCTGCTGGCCACCGGAGAGCGACAGGCCGCTGGACTTCAGCTTGTCCTTCACCTCGTCCCACAGGGCGGCCCGGGTGAGCGCCTCCTCGACGTGGTCGTCGAGCTTGCCCTTGATGCCGTTGATCCGCAGGCCGTACGCCACGTTGTCGTAGATCGACTTGGGGAACGGGTTCGGCTTCTGGAAGACCATGCCGATGCGCCGGCGCACCTGGATCGGGTCGACCTCCCTGGCGTACAGGTCCTGGCCGCGGAAGAGCACCTGGCCGGCGACGCGCGCGCCCGGAATCGGGTCGTTCATCCGGTTGAGCGCCCGCAGGATCGTCGACTTGCCGCAGCCCGACGGCCCGATCATCGCGGTGATCTGGTTGTGCCGGATCGGCATGGACGTCTCCCGTACGGCCTCGTAGTTGCCGTAGTAGACGCTGACGTCACGCAGTTCCATGACCGGACCCGCCGACGGCTCCGCCTGCGGCGCCGCAGGTCCGAAGGCGCCGCCGGGGGCGTTCACGGCGATGGACGGCCGGTTGGTGAGTTCGGTGGTGGGTCGGGCCATGATCAGCGCTCCTTGATGGCGAACCGGCTTGCGATGAGGCGGGCGATGATCGTGAAGCCGACCACGATCACGATGAGCGTCAGCGCGGCACCCCAGGCCCGCGCCTGGGCGCCCGGGAAGGGCTGGCTGGCGTTGCGGAAGATCTGCGCGGGGAGCGCCGTGTTGTTGCCGTCGAACAGGTTCCAGTTCGTCGAGGAAACGATCCCGGTCACGATGATGATCGGCGCGGTCTCGCCGGCGGCGCGGGCGACCGCGAGCAGAGAGCCACTGGTGATGCCGGAGATGGCCGCCGGCAGCACCACGGTGAGGGTGGTGCGCCACTTGCGCGCGCCGAGGGCCATGCTGGCTTGCCGGAGTTCGTCGGGAACCAGGCGGAGCATCACCTCGCTGCTGCGGATCACCACCGGCAGCATCAGGCAGGCCAGGGCCAGCGAGCCGGCGAATCCGCTGAACTGCCGCACCGCCAGCACCCACGCGATGTAGATGAACAGACCCATCACGATCGACGGCACGCCGGTCATGACGTCGGCCATGATCCGGATAAACCGGGCCAGCGGTTTCTGCTTGCCGTACTCATTGAGGTAGATGGCCCCGAAGACGCCGAGCGGGATGGCCATGAGCGACGCCATGCCGGTGATGAGCAGCGTGCCGATGATCGCCGGTGCCATGCCGCCGCCGGCCCGGCGGTAAGAGTGAGGGATGTCCTCGGTGAGGAACGCCCAACTCATCACCCCGGCACCCTTGACCAGCACGGTGTACGTGACCAGTCCCAGCGGGACGACCGCGAGCAGCACCGCGAACCAGATCGCCGCGGTGGCCAGATGGTTGGTGAACCGGCGGCGGCCGGCCAACGCCTTGGTGGTCAGGTCGGGTCGGCCGGCCCGGGCGGCGGGCGGTGCGGCGGCGGTCATACCCGGACTCCCTTCATCCGACGCTCGGCCCGGCGGACGATCACCTGGGCAGTGAGGTTGATGAGTACCGTGATGGCGAACAGGACGACACCGAGGCCGATCAGCGCTGCGGTGAACGTACCGCTGGACTCGCCGAACTGCTGGACGATGACGGCGGCCATCGTGTTGCCCGGTGCGAACAGGTTGCCGGTGATGTTCGTGGCGCCGCCGATGACGAGGGCGACCGCGATGGTTTCACCCATTGCCCGGCCGAGGCCGAGCATGACCGCACCGACCAGTCCGCCGAAGCTGTGCGGAAAGACCGCGCCCCGGATCATCTCCCACCGGGTGGCGCCCAGGGCCAGGGCCGCGTCCTTGTCCGCCTGCGGAACGGTGCTGAACACTTCCCGGGCGATCGAGGTGATGATCGGCGTCACCATGATCGCGAGGATGATGCCGGCCGTCATGAAACCGCGGCCGCCGCCGACGGCACCGAAAAGGCTACCGAGGACCGGCACGCCGTCGAACCGGTCGCTAACCCATTGGTAGACCGGGGTGATGGCCGGGGCGACGACGAGGATGCCCCAGAGCCCGAAGACCACCGACGGTACGGCGGCCAGCAGGTCGATGACGGTCACGCCGGCGCCGCGCAGCCGGCGCGGAGCCAGCTCGGTGAGGAACAGCGCGATGCCGATCGAGACCGGCACGGCGAAGAGCAGGGCGATCAGCGAGGACACGGCGGTGCCGTAGGCGAAGGCAAGCGCCCCGAAGACCGCGGCTCCCGCGGCCGGGTTGGGGTCCCAGCGGCGTTCGGTGAGGAACCGCAGGCCCATCTCGCCGAAGGCGGGCCAGGACTCCCGGACCGTGGTGACGAGGATGAGGGCGAGGATTGCCAGCACCAGCAGACCGGCGCCCAGCGTCCACCCGGAAAAGATCCGGTCGGTCAGCGCGCCGCCACCCTTTTGGGTGAGCTTCGTCTTGGAATCAGGCGATCTCTGGGTCAACGTCACATCTGCTCCATCGGCTTGGGAACCCGCCTGGGGGCGGGATCGACCGATCCCGCCCCCAGAGGGAACGCCCTTGCGGCGATCTCCAAGGTGGTCAGCCCTGGATCTTTTCGACCTGGGCCAGCGCCTTCTGCTTCAAATTGTCCGACAGCGGCGCGAAGTCGACCTCCTTGGCCAGGTCCTGGCCATCCTTGAGCAGGTAGGTCAGGAAGGCCTTGACCAACTTGGCCTTGTTCGCGTCGTCGTACTTCGTCTTCACCAGGATGTACGTCGGAGCGGTGATCGGGTAGGCCTCGGCACCGGCGGCGTTGAGCGGGTTGTAGGTCAGGTCCTCCTTGACCTCAGCGCCCTCCAGGCCGGCGGTGACGCCCTCCAGGGTCGGCTCGACGAACTTGCCGTCCTTGTTCTTGAGCGCGGCGAACTTCAAACCGCTCGCCTTCGCGTCGCTCAGGTCGATGTACCCGATGGCACCGTTGGTCTGCTTGACGATCTGCGCCACACCGGTGTTCTTCTCGCCGCCCTGGGTGGTGGCCGGCCAGGCGACGGTGTCGCCGTTGCCCAGCTTCCACGTCGACGGGGCCGCCGCCGCCAGGTACTTGGTGAAGTTGTTCGTGGTCCCGGAACCGTCCGAGCGGTGTGCCACGGTGATGGCGGTGTTCGGCAGGGTGACGCCCGAGTTGTCGGCGGCGATCGCCGGGTCGTTCCAGGTCTTGATCTGCGCGCTGAAGATCTTCGCGAGGGTGTCCGGGCTCAGCTGCAGCTTGTCGACGCCCTGCACGTTGTAGGAGACCGTGATCGGCGCGGCGACGGTGGGGACGTAGAGGAACTCCCCTTCCTTCACCCCGTCCTTCTCCGGCTTCACCGTGCTGTCGGTGCCGGCGAAGTCCACCAGACCCTGGCCGAACTGCTTCTTGCCGGTGCCGGAACCGGTCGCGTTGTAGTTGATCGTGACCTTGTTGGCTTCGTCCTGGAAGGCGCCGATCACCTCCTGGTAGTACGCGTCCGGGAAGCTGGCGCCCGAGGCCTTCAGCTCGCCCGAGAGGTTCGCGAGATCGTTGCCGGCGCCGCCGCCGTTGGCGGACGGTCCGCTGTCGCTGCCGTTGCCACCGCAGCCGGCGAGTGCGAGCGCGGCAAGCGCGACACCGGCAAGGACGCGCCGCGAGAGCACGTTGCGATTCACCAGGTAGACCTTTCTTGGTTGGATAGCGCCCGGCCCGGGCAGGCCTGACCCCAGCGACGGTAGGAGCGGCAGGTAGCCGGATCTGTGGCCCCAGGTGAACGGAAGATGAACAGATCCAGGTCAGCGCATTGCCGCAGCTTGAGGATCAGCTGTCCATTATGTGAACTGGGTGACTGCTCTGCGCCGGGCGTACCGTTTTCGGGCGGCGGCGAGGCGGCTCAGAGTTCGGCGGCGGGCGGGCCGACGACCAGGTAGGCGACCCGCCGGGCGATGCCGACGGCGTGGTCGGCGATCCGCTCGTAGAACCTGCCCAGCATCGCCACGTCCACGGCCGCTTCCACGCCGTGCGGCCAGTCTTCGGCGAGCAGGATGAACAACTGGGTCTCGAGCGCGTCTATCTCGTCGTCGTCCAGATCCATCTGCAGCGCGTCGATGGGGTCCCGGGTGGCCAGCACCACCGACGCCTTCTCGGCCAGGCGGGCCGCCGTGTCGGCCATGGCGGTGAGCACCTGCCGGGCGGTGGGCGGGACCGCGCAGGCGGGGTATCGCGCGCGGGCGATCCGCGCGATGTGGCATGCCAGCGTGCTCATGCGCATCATGTCGGTGTTCATCCGGA
Organism: Micromonosporaceae bacterium; assembly: GCA_036384155.1. Classification (GTDB taxonomy): domain Bacteria; phylum Actinomycetota; class Actinomycetes; order Mycobacteriales; family Micromonosporaceae; genus DASVMV01. Next base: position 1,481 of record DASVMV010000055.1, on the reverse strand, counting down.
TCGCGGCGACGACCAGGCGCAGGTCCGAGGCCACCGGCTGGCGCCGGACGAGCAGCAGCGGGACGGCTTCGTCGATCTCGCGGTGCAGGCTCTCGCGAGCCGGCTGCCCGGCCAGCACAGCCGCGGCGGCGTCCCGGTCGGCCGCGAGCAGGCCGCGGCTGGCCTCCCGGATCGCCGCTGATGCTTCCCGGCTCGCCCGCGCCAGCAGCCCGGCCAACCGGTCGAACTGCTCCAGGTGAACATCCCTGGTCGCCACGCGTCGCCACCCATCCCCGTCAACTGGCCGATCCACAGTCTCCCGTACCGCGCCGGGGGCCTCTCCCACCTCGCCGCCCGGGCTGCCGTCCCGGCGGTGCCTCCCGGCATCGGGGCCGTTCGGCGGCGGTCAGGACGGTACGGGAGCCGGCTCGCCGTCGGGCAGCGCCCGGGCCGGCGGAACCACGAACTTGTAGCCCACCTGGCGGACCGTCCCGATCATCGACTCGTACTCTGAGCCGAGCTTGGCCCGCAGCCGACGGACGTGGACGTCGACGGTGCGGGTGCCGCCGAAGTAGTCGTACCCCCACACCTCGCGCAGCAACTGGTCGCGGGTGAACACCCGGCCGGGGTGCTGGGCGAGGAACCTCAGCAACTCGAACTCCTTGTACGTCAGGTCGAGCGGTCGGCCCTTCAGTTTGGCGGCGTACGTGTCCGGGTCGATGGTGAGTTCTGCCGCTCGGACGAGACCACCGGCCTCCCCGGCCGGCTTGGCGCGCCGCCCGACGGCGAGCCGCAGCCGGGCGTCGACCTCAGCCGGTCCGGCGCTGTCCAGCACGACATCGTCGACGCCCCAGTCCGCGGTGACCGCGATCAGGCCGGCCTCGGCTACGACCGCGACGAGGGGCACGTCCAGGCCAGTGGCATGCAGCAGTCGGCAGGTCGCGCGGGCCTCGCCCAGCTCGCGGCGGGCGTCCACCAGAACGGCGGCCGGGCTCGACCCGGAGAGCAGCGCACGGACGTCTCTGGGCGCGGTGCGCACCGAGTGCGGCAGCAGATCGAGCGCCGGAAGCACGGCGGCGGGCGCCGCGCCGGCGGTCAGCAGCAGGATCTCCACGTCACCTCCGTCCCCGGCGGCGCGGGCCGCGGATGGGCCCGGGGCAGCCGGCTGCGACGGCCAGTCAGGGTGTGGGTCCCGGCGTCGTCGACGGGCGGGTCAGGGCATGAGCTTAACCGATCGGCCGGCGCTGCGGCCCGGTCTGCGGCAGCGCCGTCCACTGGACCCCGGCGGCCTGCCCGGCCGGCCCGCATCCGCGACCGTATTGCGATCTGGCACGATCGGTGGGTGTTCCCTTCCCCGTCCCCGGAAGCCGGCCGTAGATCCGGCGACCGCGCGGAGCCGGACGCCGACCGCGAGCCCCGGACCGAGCCGGCCGGCGAGGCCGCCTCCGGCGGCCCGGCGTCGGCCGGCGAAGGTACGCCGATCCGCCGCCCCCTCGCGCTCT
>DASVMV010000054.1:0-1772 GCA_036384155.1 Micromonosporaceae bacterium | reverse complement strand
CCGATCTGGTGGTGGCGCTGGTCGATGACCCCGCGTCCCCGGCCGCTTCGGACAGTGGGGCCAGCGCGGCGCCCACGCTGTCCGGTGAACCGCCGACCGAGCTGAAGCTGCGCGAAGAGGGATCCACGATCACGATCACCTGGACCGATCCGACCGCCGGGACCGTTCCGTTCATCGTGGCGGGCGGCCGGGCGGGCCAGGAACTGCGTGCGATGGCCCAGGTAAGCCCGGGCGAGAGCACCTACAAGATCAACGGCCTCAACGCCCGGGTCGACTACTGCTTCACCGTCGCGGCCGTCTACTCCACCAACCGGTTCGGCCTGTCCGGGCAGGTTTGCACGGCACGGGCCAATCCCAGTCCCAGCTGAGACCCCGCTCGGGCACGCCTGGCCGGGCCGGAGGTTGTCCACAGTGCGCGGTTGTCCACAGGCGAGCGCCGCGGTACCGCCGCCACGCGCACCGAAGCCATAGGATGTCACCGGCCTTGGGGAGGACGCCGGCAGACGGCGCGCGGTCGGCAGTGATCGCGACGGCTCGGGAGGACGGGGCGCTGTGGTCACCAGAGGCAACGGCACCGCAGACGGAATGACCGCAGAGGCGAAGCCGGTCGCGCTGATCCCGTCGATCGCCGGGCGGCTCGGCCGCGTTCGAGGCGGTCTGGTCACGGGCGGCACCGTGCTCGCTCTCGTCGTCGCCATGGGGCTCACCGTCCTCGGGCTCGGCGCCGCCGATAACGCGGTCGCGAGCTTCGACGCCAGCTCCTGGCTGTGGAGCGCGGCGAAGAGCGAGGTGGCCCGGGTCAACGGCGTCACCGGCCGGGTCGACACCCGGGTCGAGGTGCCGAAGGGGCGCGGCCACGTGATGCAGGTGACCCAGAATGACCGCTTCCTGCTCCTGCGTGACCTCAACACCGGCAGGGTGAGCTCACTCGACCTGGCCACCCTCCAGATCAGCGCGACGATGACCACCACCGCCGGTCTCGGGGTCAGCGTCGCCATGCACGACGATGCGGCGTTCGTGATCGACGCCGTGCAGGGCATCGTCCGCCAGCTCGACCCGCGGTCGCTGGCACCGGTCGGTGAGCCGGTCCGCTATCCACCGGGGATCGCCGGCGGCTACTTCGATGGCGAGGGTCGACTGTGGATCGCGGTGCCGAGCGAGGGCACGGCATCGGCTGTGACGCCGGCCAAGCTGCCGTCCAGGGCCGCCTCCGGTGGCACCGGCGCCGGCGTGGGCCCCGAACTGGTCCGTACGGTTGCCGTCGCCGATCCCAGCCACGACCTCGTACTGTCCGCTCTGGACGCCGGCGTGGCGGTCCTCGACCGCACGGCGGGCCGGCTGACACTCGTCCGCGACGACGAGCAGCGCGCTGTGCCGCTGCCGGTACGCGGGCTGGGCACGCTGCCCCCGCGCACCGACGGGCCGCAGGTCCCGGTGACGGTGCCCGACGACCGCTCCGTCCACGTGGTCGGCAACGGCGGGGCGGTCCAGCGCTTCGTGGTGCCGGGTGCCGGCGCCCGGCTCCGCCCGGCCGTGGCCTGGTCCGGCCGCTTCTACTGCGCCGACGAGTCGACCGGCACGGTGTACGTGTTCGACGCCTTCGGCGCCCTCCTCGAAAAAATCGACGTGGCGAACGGCGACGGCCCGCTCGACCTCGAGGTCCGGGAGAGCCGCCTGTTCATCAACGCGCCGAACGCGGCCACCGCGCGGGTGGTCGACGAGAAGCACCAGATCAAGATCGTCGACAAGTACGCCAACGACGTGCTCGGCGG
>DASVMV010000053.1:0-9374 GCA_036384155.1 Micromonosporaceae bacterium | reverse complement strand
CAGGTCGCCCGCTTCCTCGGGCCGAATGGCGAGATTGCGGTCCGCTACCGCCTGGACCGCGCGGGCGCACTGGCCGAATGGTCCGTACGGCCGGACAGTCCGGGGGAGCTGTCGCTGGTATCGGCCGCGCCCGAACGCGTGGTCCTCGACGTGGACGGCGTCCGGCGCACCTTCGCCGTACAACGGGTGGGGTCAGCGGTCTTCGTCGACGGACCGGACGGGTCGGTGAGCCTGGCTGAGCTGCCACGTTTCCCGGAGCCGACGGCCGATCTGGCCGAGGGCTCGCTGGTCGCCCCGCTGCCCGGCGCGGTGTCCCGGGTACTCGTCGAGGTCGGCCAGCGGGTCGCCGCCGGCGACCTGCTGCTGACCCTCGAAGCGATGAAGCTGGAACACCCCGTACTCGCCCCGGTCGCCGGCACCGTCGCCGATCTGCCGGTGGCACCCGGCGAACAGGTGGACACAGGCGCCGTGCTCGCCGTCGTCGACCCGACCCACCCCGGAGGCTACGAATGAACTTTGACCTGACGCCGGAGCAGAACCAGCTCCGCGACGCCGTACGGGCGGTGGGCCGACGGTACGGCCACGAGTACTTCGTCGCCAAGGCCAAGGCCGGCGAACACACCACCGAGCTGTGGAACGACGCCGCGCGGCTCGGCTACCTGGGCGTCAGCGTGCCGACCGAGTACGGCGGCGGTGGCGGCGGCATCACCGAACTGGCGATCGTGTGCGAGGAACTGGCGGCGGCCGGCTGCCCGCTACTGCTGCTCGTCGTCTCGCCCGCCATCGCCGCCACGGTCATCGCCAGGCACGGCACCGACGAGCAACGCAAGCAGTTGCTGCCCCGGTTCGCCGACGGATCGCTGAAGGTGGCCTTCGCGATCACCGAGCCGGAGGCCGGGTCGAACTTCCACCGGCTCGGCACGGTGGCCCGCCGCGTCGGCGACGGCTGGATGCTCTCCGGGCGCAAGTGCTACATCTCGGGCCTCGACGAGGCGCCGTACGTGCTCGTGGTCGCGCGGGTCGCCGTCGGAGACGGCACCGCTGACATCGCCGTCGGAGACGGCACTGCCGGCTCAGCGGACGCGGCTCCGCAAAGGCTAAAGCCGGCGCTGTTCCTGGTCCCCACCGACGCGGCCGGCCTGTCGATGTCCAAGCTGGGCATGGAGATCCTGTCCCCGGAGAACCAGTGGCTGCTCTACCTCGACGACGTACGGGTGCCGGCCGACGCGCTCGTCGGTGATGTCGAGTCCGGCCTGCCGGCGCTGTTTGCCGGCCTCAACCCCGAGCGGATCACGGTCGCCGCGATGGGCACCGGCACCGGCCGGTACGCCATCGAGCGCGCCTCGGCGTACACCGCGACCCGGAAGGTGTGGGGCGGCCGAAGCATCGGCTCGCACCAGGGCGTCGCGCACCCGCTGGCGCACGCCGCCGTGCAGGTCGAGCTCGCCCGCTTGATGGTCTACAAGGCAGCGACGCTGTACGACGCCGGCCGGGACGTGGAGGCCGGTGTCGCGGCCAACATGGCGAAATACGCGGCGGGCGAGGCGGCCGCGCTCGCCGTGGACACCGCCGTTCACGTGCACGGCGGTGCCGGCATGACGACCGAGTACGGCGTGGCCACCCTGCTCGGGGCGGTACGCGCCGGCCGGATCGCCCCGGTGAGCCGCGAGATGATCCTCAACTTCGTGGCGCAGCACGTACTCGGCCAGGACAAGTCGTACTGAAATTCGGGGTCCGGGCTCTTCGCCGCCGCCATGCCGGCGCATAGCGGGCGGTGCCGACCCCCGTCGTCGTGGAGGTGGCTTTGTGGTTTAGTGGCACCGGCAGTTGCCTGTCCGCGCGATCCGTCGTCGCCGCGGCGATCGTCCGTACCGCCGAAAGGTTGGGACATGGCGGAGATCCATCACTTTGAGTATGGGCCGATCACCGCGATCCTCAGTTACGGGCTGTCGGTGCTCGGTTCGTCGTTAGGGCTCACCTGCGCCGTCCGTATGCGTGAGGCGAAGACGAGCAGCGGACGCGTCTGGTGGCTGATCCTGGCGGCATGGGCGATCGGTGGCACGGCGATCTGGACGATGCATTTCATGGCGATGCTCGGCTTCGGGGTGGTCAGCAGAGAGATCCGGTACGACATCCCCATCACCGTCGCCAGCGCGGTGATCGCGATCGTCGTCGTCGGGATCGGCCTGTTCATCGTCGGACGCGGCCGCCCGTCCGCACCGAAAATCATGGCCGGTGGTCTGCTGACCGGGCTCGGCGTGGCGGCCATGCATTACACGGGCATGGCGGCGATGCGAATGGACGCCCGGGTGGATTACGACCTGCGTCGGGTGGGCGTATCCATCGCGATCGCGGTCGTCGCCGCGACCGTGGCGCTGTGGCTGGCCGTCGTCGTCCACAGCGCCAAGGCGATCATCGGATCGGCGCTGGTGATGGGGGTGGCCGTCAACGGCATGCACTTCACCGGGATGTCGGCCATGTCGGTGCACCTGCGTCCGTCCGTCGGTGCGATCGCCGGGGCTACCGCGTTCAGCCTGCTCGTACCAATCGTGCTGGCGGTCATCGTGGTGGTGATCGGGCTGATCTACGCCGTGCTCGCCGCACCCACCGAAGAGGACCGGGCCGGTGTCGCGTACATGAACTCGCGGATCGCCGACCGCCTGGGCGCACCGCCCGAGCCGCCGCCCGTGCCGGCCGGTCGTGCCGCCCGGCGCACGTACGCCGGCCGTACAAGATACCCCCGGTAGCACTCTGGACTCGAGGACAGCGGGTGGCAAGCTGGCAGCAGCGGCCGGACGGATTCCAGCCGTCCGGTCCCCTGGCCGGCGACAGCATCTGAGGAGAGCTGCGCCGCGATTCGCCGACACTTGCGTTCTATACGCAGCCAGGGGCCATGACATCCCATACATCGCGACGAGGCGATCGACCGCCGAACCGCGGTCGATGGCGGCTGAACGGCCAAGGTCGGGTCGAGCCGCTGTGCGCCGGCATCAGCCTCCGCCTTGACCAGGCATACCGTCGTCCACCGGCGCGGTAAACTTCCCTATCGCTCCTCTTGCAGCTAAGTTAGGGAGCGATGAGGGATGAAATGTACTCGGTGGAGCAGGTGGCTGATCGGCTCGGCCTGCACGTTCGCACCGTGCGCGGCTACATCCGCGCCGGCCGGCTCAAGGCAGTACGGATCGGCAAGCAGTACCGGATTGCTCGTGCCGACCTCGACGCGCTGACCGGACGGCCGCAGCCGACACCGGCCCCGCCCGCCGGCGTCGCACCGGTGGAGGTGTCGAGCATCGTGCAGATCGACGGCGTCGACCGCGCCGCGGCCGACCGGCTGGCCACCCTCGTCCTGGCCGGGGTCAACACCGCCCGCGGCCCCGCACACCCGCTGCGCATCCAGACCGTCCACGACGACGAGCGGAACCGCATGAAGATCGTGATCCTGGGCGGCCCTGCCGCCACCGCCGAGGTGCTCCACCTGGTCGAAGCCGTTCTCAACGGCGACAACGGCCTGCTCGCCGGGGAGGTCGAGGGTGGCTGACCTGGTTCAGGAGCGGGCCGGGGTGCCGGTGCTGGTGTGCGACCCGGCCGGCCCGCCGGTTGCCACCATGCAGGACGCGCTGGACCTGATCGGCGCGGCCTTCCTCGGCGCCGAGGTGGTGGCCGTGCCGGCGAGCCGGCTGGATGAGCGCTTCTTCTCCCTGGGCACCCGCTTCGCGGGGGAGGTCATGCAGAAATTCGTCAACTATCGGCTGCGCCTGGCCGTCATCGGGGACATCTCCCGGCACCTGGCGGCCAGTTCAGCGCTGCGCGCTCTGGTCCACGAGTCGAACCAGGCCAACCACGTGTGGTTCGTCCCCGACCTCGACGCGCTCGACGCCCGGCTGCGTGGCGCGGCCTGAGCCTGGACGGTGACCCGCCACGTGGCCGCGATCAGCCGCCGATGAGTTCCGCTCGGGAGCGGGGTCTAACCCAAGGCGACTGATTCACGACGTCCAAGGAGCCATGCTTATGCGCCGCACAACCTTCATCGTCAGCCTGCCGATCGCCGACCGGCGGAGGTCGTTCGCGTTCTACCGCGACGGACTCGGGTTCGATGCCATCGGCGAACCGGCCGAGGACGGTGTGCCGGAGCCGTTGCAGTTCGCGCTGAACGAGGGCACTCGTCTGATGCTCGTACCGAGCGACGGCTTCGGCTGGGTCATCGGAGATCACGAAGTGGCACGGCACGGCCACAGCGAGTGCGTGCTGAATGTCGGTGCGACCAGTAATGCCGAGGTGGACGACCTGGTCGCGCGAGCCCGCGGCGCCGGCGCCCGGGTTTTAACCGAGCCCGGACAGCAGCCATGGGGCTACGCTGGCGCGTTCGTCGATCCGGACGGCCACGTCTGGATGATCACTTCCGGGTCGCCGGCCTGACCACGATGTGCTCGGGCGCGACCTCGCTGGGCACCGAGTCACCGGGTTGCAGGTCGAGTCCGGACGCGCACTCCCACGGCCTACCCGTTATCTGGTGCGTCACCAGGACGACGCCGCGCGTAGCGCCGCGGTACTGCCGGCTCGATCAGACCGGCGCCGCCTGCGGCACCCCTGCCCGGATCCCTTTCTGCCGCGACCAGTCGCCCATCGACGACGCGGAGTGACTCGGCCGGCGCACCCTCGCGGGGCACCGCCACCAGGTCCAGATGCCGGGCCCCTCGATGACCCGCCATTTGCAGGATCTCTTCCGGAGAACTGTTGAGCTCGGCCGGTTCGATGTGCAGGTGAACGACCTCACCGGTGTCCCGGTCGTACACGGCGTATGAGTTCATCGTCATCGCGCGACCCCTGCCTCCTCACGTGATGTCGTAGACGACGCCTTCGGCCCGGTGCAGACCGCCGTCGCCACGCAGCTTGACCGTCACCGACACCGCGTTGCCGATCACCTCGACGATGCCGAGACCGGCGATGTTCGCGTCCGGCGGGTCCGCGGGATCGTCCCGGACGCCACAAAGGACCTGGTCATCGCCGGACATGGTGCAGACGGTCGAGATGAATACCTGGCCGTAGTCGCCACCCGACTTGCCGGTGAGGCCGCCGGTGACGAGGTAACGGCGGAACCGGTTGAGGGGAATCGAGAGTGAGACCGTGAAACGCCCGCGCGTCCACATCCAATACGTCCGGTGAACGAACATGCGCCCCTCCCACCGCCATGCGGGCACATCACTTTCATGGTCGACCATGGCCCGGCGCGACCTCAATGTCGGCTTGTGGCAAATGGCGTTCCGCTGGGCGGTCAATTTGCGCCCGCCGGTTTCGGGCGATGAGACATGTACGCTGCGGCCGTGGCGGTCAAGCGCATCAAGCCGAACATCCGGTCCGACCGGTTCGCGGAGAGTCGCGCCTTCTACGGCGACGTGATCGGGCTGGCGGAGCATGGCGGCCTTGACTGGATCCTGTTCTTCGGCACCGGCGACCGCGCCGTGCAACTCACTGTGATGAGCCTGGATATCAAGGCTGGAATCCACCCGGATGTCTCGATCGAGGTAGACGACGTAAACGCGACCTACGACCGGGCGGTCGCGGCCGGGGCGGAGATCGTTTACCCGCTGACCGACGAGGAATGGGGCCTGCGGCGGTTTTTCGTCAGGGACCCGAACGGGACCGTCATCAACGTGACCCAGCACGAATGATCGTGTCGGGCCGGCGTCGTAGCGTGGTGCCATGTTGGAGACCCGCAACGAAGTGGCCGCGCTGCAGCGGCTGCTGGACGCCTCGCACGCGTCCTCCACCGAGCACCTGCGCAGCATCATCAACGATGAGCGCAGGCTGACCGCGCGTGACCTCGTCGCGTTGCTGACCGGCATGAAGGTGCTCAGCGTCGCCACCGTCACGTCGCGCGGGGAGCCCCGCATCAGCGCGATGGACGGTCACTTTCTGCATGCCACCTGGACGTTCAGCACCAGCGGCACGGCGGCCAAGGCACGACACATGCAGGCCCGCCCCTCGGTCAGCGTCGCCCACATCGACAACGAGGAGTTGGCCGTCTTCAGCCACGGCAGGGTCGAAGAGATGCGTCCGTCCGATCCGGACTGGGACGAGACGATCGGCCACTGGACCGCCCACTACGGCAGTTCCCCGCTGGAATGGGGCGAGGTCATTCGCATGTACCGGTACCGACCACACTGGATGGTCGGCTACGCCTGGAAGCGCACCGAGCTGCTGAGAAAGCGCGGCATCGAGCCCTGACCAGCTGACACCGCCGGATCGAGCGTCACGCCTCCTGGTAGGTCACGTCCAGGTTGACGTACCGGGGCTCGGTTGTCGCCAGCCGTCGCATGCGTTCGGCGTACGCGCCGGTCTCCGGCCGGTCGTTGTTCTTCATGGCCTGCTCGTACGAGTCGAATTCGACGACCATCATGAAATGGCCGGGGTTGTCCCGGTCCTGGCTCATGATCACGCGAACCGGCGGCCCCTCGGCGGGCTGCTCGCGACTCCACTCATCGCCGAGTGCCCGAATTTCGTCCGGACGGTCCGTCTCGTACTCGATGACCTGAACGAACGGCATTTGCCCGCACCCCCCTAGGTCGTCAGCGGTCGGGCTCCGTATTCCCCGGTACCGGCCGACCATGTGGCCCGAGCCGGCCCGCTGCCGCCGCGGAAACGGGTTGGCGCACCGACTACGCCGGCGGCGAGGATGATCCCCGTGGCGCAGCCCCGACTGCACGTGGACCAGGTCGACATCGACCAGTCGCTGGCCCGCCGGCAGCTGGCCGAGCAGATGCCCGCGTACGCGGCGCTGCCAATGCGGCAGGTCCGGTCGGGCGGCACCGACAACGTCGTCTTCCGTCTCGGTGACGAGTTCGCGGTGCGGATGCCGATGCACCCGGGCACAGCAAGCCGTCGATGATTGCGACCGCCCGCCGCGGCATCACCGAGGTACTCGCCGACCTAAATTGACCGGTTTCTTGCCCATGCGCGTCGGCCGCGCCTACGGTCACATCGAGGGATGTTGGCCGGCTGATGGGGAAAGGCGACGGTGGGCCCATGCGTGAGGTGGATATCGCCATCGTCGGAGCCGGCCCGACCGGCCTCTTCGGCGCCTACTACGCCGGCTTCCGCGGACTGCGGGTCGCGGTCGTCGACGCCCTCCCCGAACCCGGCGGGCAGATCACCGCCATGTATCCGGAAAAGATGATCTACGACGTGGCCGGCTTTCCGGCGGTCCGCGGGCGGGACCTGGTGGCCAACCTGGTGGCGCAGGCCGCGCCGTTCGATCCCGAGTACCTGCTCGGCGTACGGGCCGACAAGCTCTGGTACGAGGGTGAGTCGCCGGTGCTCCGGCTGGCCGACGAAACCGAGTTGTCCTGCGGAGCGGTGTTGATCACCGGAGGGCTCGGCGGTTTCCGGTCCCGTCCGTTGCCCGCCGCCGACGCGTTCGCCGGCACCGGCGTCCGCTACTTTGTCACGCACCCTGAGGAGCTGGCCGGCCAGGACGTTCTGATCGTCGGCGGTGGCGATTCGGCATTCGACTGGGCGCTGGCGCTGCAGCCGGTGGCAAGCTCGGTGACCCTGGTGCACCGGCGGGACCGGTTCCGGGCACACGCCGGGACGGTGGCCCGGGTGCAGGCGCTGCCCGTACGGATCATCGTGAACGCCGAGGTCACCCGACTGCTCGGCACGAACGCGGTCACCGGCGCCGAGGTGGTGACCCGGGGTGGCGGGGTGGAACGGCTGCCGGTCGACACCGTGGTGGCCGCGCTCGGCTTCACCGCCGACCTGGGACCGTTGGCCGAGTGGGGGTTGAACCTCGACAAGCGGCACATCGTGGTGGACAGCCGGATGGCGACCAACCTGCCCCGGGTCTTTGCCGCCGGAGACATCGTCGAGTACCCCGGCAAGGTGCGACTGATCGCCACCGGCTTCGGCGAGGCGGCCACCGCGGTCAACAACGCCGCCGTGGCGATCGACCCGGCGGCCCACCTGTTCCCCGGTCACTCCTCCGACGACGCGGAGCCACCCGCCGGCGCCGGCAGCGCCGAGGTGCCGGCTGCCCTCGGCCTACGTACGGCGGGGGATCGGAGATGACGACGGCACGCTAGGCCGCGGCGACATCGGCGACCGGACAGGTTGCCCGAGAAGCTCGTACCTGCCGGGATTTGCCGCACGGCGAACAGAACGATCAATGGGGCGGCCGGTCCAATGGTCGAGCGGGCGCCGCCGAGGAACCACCGCAGCCGCCGACGCGGTGCGGCCGTGGGAACGGTTGGCGTCGCGTCCTCGTACGGGACGGCCGGCGCCGGCGCGGCCGGTCCGGGCCGGACCCTGCGCGGCGGGACGGCGGCGTCGCCCGGCGCGTCCCCCGCACCGAGCGGAACCGCCCTCAGCTCCTCGCGCAACTGCTCCGCGGACGGCCGATCGGCCGGGTCGTTGGCCATACCCCGGCGCAGCACGTCGACCAGGGCGGCCGGCACGCCCGGCAGGTCGGGGATGGGCTGGGCGAAGAGTTCCAGGAGCGTGATCAGGCTCGGATCCCGATCGGCCTGCCAGCGCGGCGGCTTACCCCGGATGACCGCGTAGAGGGTGGCGCACAGGGCGTACACGTCGACCGCGGGCGACGGGGGGCTGTGCCGGAACATCTCGGGCGCCGCGTACGCGGGGGTGAGCACCTCCATGGTGACCGAGGGGTCCCGGTGCTCGGCGAGGACCGCGAGGCCGAAGTCGGCGAGCGCCGGCTCGCCGAAGCGGGAATGGAGGATGTTGGCCGGCTTCACGTCGCGGTGCAGCACCCCGAGCTCGTGGGCGTCGGCAAGCGCGTCGGCGATCTTGACCCCGACGTCGCGTGCCTCCGCCGCGTCAAGCGGGGAGGTGCGCATCCGCTCGGCGTACGAGCCGTCACAGAGCTCCATGATCAGGTATGGGTGCCGATCGGTGGTCACCCCGATGTCGAAGAGATCCACGACGTGCGGATGCGACGACATCCGGCCGGCGGCCCGGGCCTCCCGGAGGAACCGGGCCTGGTCCTGTTCGCTGTCGAGGGTCCGGTTCTCGACCTTCACCGCGACCTCACGCCCGACGGACTGCTGGATTGCCCGGTAGACGGTCGCGTACCCGCCGCGGGCCAGCACCTGCAGATCCGCCAGACCGGGCACGGTAGGCAGGGGCAGCGCGCCGGGCGGGGTGTGGGTCACGACATGGACGGTACCGAAGAACCCAGCCGGGCCCGCAACTCGTCGGCGGCCACCCGCTCGCTGGCCTGCTCGGTGACGTACGCCAGCCGGACCGCCTCATCGGCGGCGGCACACGCCTCGGCGTCCCGCCCCACCGCAGACAGCGCCTCGGCCAGCGCCTGGGCGGCGATGACCCGGCTGCGTACGTCTTCAGCCGGAACCGCCATC
>DASVMV010000052.1:0-11253 GCA_036384155.1 Micromonosporaceae bacterium | reverse complement strand
ACGCCGAACATCTCGGCGATGGCGGGGATGGACGGCAGCCGCTCACCCGGGGCCCAGTCGCCGCGGCGGATGCGTTCGCTGAGCTGACCGGCGATCTGTCGGTGGGGCACCTCCGCGGCGCCCGGATTGACCTGCACGGGTCCTCCCGCCTAGCAGAACGACTAGGTTCCTAGGATGCCCTACGGGCGGTGACGTCCGTCGCATCGACACGCCGATCGGTCGGCGTTCCTGGTGGAACGCCCGGACCTACCAGGAACCGGCGGTCGGGCCGGCCGAGCCGCCACGCCGGCGCAGGTACTTCTCGAACTCCTGGGCGATCTCGTCGCCGGTCAGCGGCTGGATGCCCGCGTCGCCCACCCGCTCCTCCAACTCGCGGACGTACTCGCCGAGTTCGGCGTCCTGCTCCGCGGCCGCGTGCACCCGCTTCTCCCACTCCGCGGCCTCCTCGGCCAGGTCGGTCATCGGCACCGGCAGGTCCAGCACCTCTTCGACCCGGTGCAGCAGGGAGAGCGTCGCCTTCGGGCAAGGCGGGTTGTTGGCGTAGTGCGGCACGTGCACCCAGAACGAGAGGGCGTCCACCTCGGCTCGGGCGCACGCGTCGTGCAGGACGCCCACGATCCCGGTGGGCCCGTCGTACCGGGTGGGCGTCAGGTGCAGCCGGGCGGCGGCGTCCTTGTCGGAGGCGCTGCCGCTGATCGGCAAGGGCCGCGCGTACGGGACGTCGGCCAGGAGCGCGCCGAGCAGGACCACCCGGTTCACCTCGAGACTGTGGCACACCTCCAGCACCTGGTCGCAGAAGGTGCGCCAGCGCATGCTCGGCTCGATGCCCCGGATGAGGACGACGTCGCGCTCGGTGCCTTCCGGACTGGCTACCATGAAGCGGGTGGTCGGCCACTCGATATGGCGGGTCTCGCCTTCGGCCATCATGATCGTCGGTCGGCTCACCTGGAAGTCGTAGAACTCCTCGGGGTCGATCTCGGCGACCTGGCGCGCCCGCCAGACCTGCTCCAGGTGCTCGACGGCGGCGGTGGAGGCGTCGGCGGCGTCGTTCCAGCCCTCGAAGGCCGCGATCGCCACTGGTGACCGCAGGACGGGCAGACCGTCGAACTCACTCACCGTTGGACCTCCCTGCACCCGGCTGAGCCGAGCCCGCGTCACCACCGGCTACGGCGGCCCTGTTGTCCCTCACCTCGCCAGCCTACGTGTCCGGCCCGTCATCGGCCGGACGCCGCGGCAGGCGGGGCGTCATCGGCGCGATATCCGTCACATCCGATGGTGCGGCGCCTCCCGGCGCGTGCCTCGGCCGGCCCGGCACTAGCCTGAAACCGTGTCGACCTCTTTTCGCGACGCCCTAGCCGGCCGAATTCTCATCGCCGACGGCGCGATGGGGACGATGCTGCAGGCCGCCGACCTCACTCTGGCGGACTTCGACGGGCTCGAGGGCTGCAACGAGATCCTCAACGTCACCCGGCCCGAGGTGGTGCGCGGCGTCCACGACGCGTACCTGGTCGCCGGCTCGGATTGCATCGAGACGAACACCTTCGGCGCGAACCTCGCCAACCTCGGTGAGTACGACATCCAGCACCGGATCCGCGAGCTGTCGGCGGCGGGCGCCCGGATCGCCCGGGAGGCCGCGGACGCGTACAGCACGCCGGAGAAGCCGCGCTTCGTGCTCGGTTCGATCGGGCCGGGCACCAAGCTGCCCACCCTCGGGCACACCGCGTACGCGACGTTGCGCGACGCGTACCAGGAAAACGCCGCGGGTCTGATCGAGGGCGGCGCGGACGCCCTGATCGTGGAGACCTGCCAGGACCTGCTCCAGGTCAAGGGGGCGGTGGTCGGTTCGCACCGGGCGATGGCGGAGCTGGGCCGGTCGGTCCCGCTGATCTGCCACGTCACCGTGGAGACCACCGGCACGATGCTGCTGGGCAGCGAGATCGGCGCAGCGCTGACCGCGATCGAGCCGCTCGGCGTGGACCTGATCGGGCTGAACTGCGCCACCGGCCCGGCCGAGATGAGCGAGCACCTGCGGTACCTGTCGCAGCATGCCAGGGTGCCGCTGTCGGTGATGCCGAACGCCGGCCTGCCCCAGCTCACCGCCGACGGCGCGGTGTACCCGCTGACTCCGGTGGAGCTGGCCGACGCCCTGGAGCGCTTCGTCGCCGAGTACGGCGTCTCGCTGATCGGCGGCTGTTGCGGCACCACTCCGGAGCACATCCGGGTGGTCGTCGAGCGGCTGCACGGCGCTCGGCCCGGCCCGCGCGAGCCGAAGCAGGAGCCGGGCGTCTCGTCGATCTACCACCACGTGCCGTTCGCGCAGGACGCCAGCGTGCTGATGGTGGGGGAGCGGACCAACGCCAACGGCTCCAAGGCCTTCCGCAACGCGATGCTCGCCGCCGACTGGCAGGGCTGCGTGGAGATCGCCCGCAGTCAGGCCCGGGACGGCTCGCACCTGCTGGACCTCTGCGTCGACTACGTCGGCCGGGACGGTGCGCGGGACATGCTGGAGCTGGCCGGCCGGTTCGCCACCGCTTCCACGCTGCCGATCGTGCTGGACTCCACCGAGCCGGTGGTGGTCGAGGCCGGGCTGGAGATGCTCGGCGGGCGCTGCGTGGTGAACTCGGTCAACTTCGAGGACGGCGACGGCCCCGAGTCCCGCTACGCGCGGGTGATGCCGGTCGTCAAGGAGCACGGCGCCGCCGTGGTGGCGCTGCTCATCGACGAGGAGGGCCAGGCCCGGACGAAGGAGTGGAAGGTCCGGGTCGCCAGCCGGTTGATCGAGGACCTGACCACCCGATGGGGGCTGCGCCGCTCGGACATCCTGATCGACGCGCTGACCTTCCCGATCGCCACCGGCCAGGAGGAGACCCGCCGGGACGGCATCGAGACGATCGAGGCGATCCGGGAAATTGCCGCCCGCTACCCGGGGGTCAACTTCACCCTGGGCATCTCGAACGTCTCGTTCGGCCTGAACCCGGCCGCCCGGCAGGTGCTCAACTCGGTTTTCCTGCACGAGTGCGTGCAGGCCGGGCTGACCTCGGCGATCGTGCACGCCAGCAAGATCCTGCCGATGTCGAAGATCCCCGACGAGCAGCGCGAGGCCGCCCTCGACCTGGTCTACGACCGACGCCGCGAGGGCCACGACCCGGTGCAGCGGTTCATCGAACTCTTCGAGGGGGTGGACGCCGCCTCGGCGCGGGCCACCCGGGCCGAGGAACTGGCCGCGCTGCCGCTGGACGAACGGCTCAAGCGGCGGATCATCGACGGCGAGCGCAACGGCCTCGAGGCCGACCTGGACGAGGCGATGGCCGGCGGCCGGTCGCCGCTGTCCATCATCAACGACCTGCTGCTCGACGGCATGAGGGTGGTCGGCGAGCTGTTCGGCTCCGGGCAGATGCAGTTGCCGTTCGTGCTGCAGTCGGCCGAGGTGATGAAGACCGCGGTGGCCTACCTCGAACCGCACATGGAGAAGGCCGACGACGGCGGCAAGGGCCGGATCGTGCTGGCCACCGTGCGCGGCGACGTGCACGACATCGGCAAGAACCTGGTCGACATCATCCTGTCCAACAACGGCTACGAGGTCGTCAACATCGGCATCAAGCAGCCGATCACGGCGATCCTCGACGCGGCCGAGCAGCACAAAGCCGACGCGATCGGCATGTCCGGCCTGCTGGTCAAGAGCACGGTCATCATGAAGGAGAACCTCACCGAGATGTCCGCCCGCGGCGTGGCCGACCGGTGGCCGGTGCTGCTCGGCGGTGCGGCGCTGACTCGCGCGTACGTCGAGGACGACCTGCGATCCATGTTCGACGGTGAGGTCCACTACGCCCGCGACGCGTTCGAGGGACTGTCCCTGATGGACCGGGTGATGGCGGCCAAGCGCGGCGGGGCGCCGGTCGTCGACGCCGAGCGCGAGGCGGCGCTGGCGGCCCGGCGGGCCCGGCGGGAACGGCAGCGCGCCGTCGTCACCGAGGCGCTGCCCGAACTCCACGACGACTCGGTGCGGTCCGACGTGGCCAAGGACGTGGCGGTACCCACGCCGCCGTTCTTCGGCACCCGCGTCGTCAAGGGCATCCCGCTCGCCGACTACGCGGCACTGCTCGACGAGCGGGCGACGTTCCTTGGGCAGTGGGGACTGCGCGGCGCGCGCGGCGGCAAGGGCCCGTCGTACGAGGACCTGGTGGAGACCGAGGGACGGCCGCGGCTGCGCCACTGGATCGACCGGCTCACCGCCGACCAGGTGCTGGAGGCGGCCGTGGTGTACGGCTACTTCCCGGCGTACTCGGAAGGCAACGACCTGGTCGTGCTCGACGAGAACGGGCACACCGAGCGGGCCCGCTTCGGGTTCCCGCGCCAGCGGCAGGGGCGGCGGCTGTGTCTGGCCGACTTCTTCCGGCCGCGGGGAGATCAGCTGGACGTCGTGGCCCTGCAACTGGTCACGGTCGGCCAGCCGATCAGCGAATACACCGCGAAGATGTTCGCCCGCAACGAATACCGGGACTATCTCGAGGTGCACGGCCTGTCCGTACAGCTCACCGAGGCGCTGGCCGAGTACTGGCACAAGCGGGTCCGCGCCGAGCTGGTGCTGCCCGGCGGCCGTACGGTGGGTGACGACGACCCGGCCGACCTGGCCGGCCTGCTGCGCACGGACTACCGCGGTTGCCGCTACGCCTTCGGCTACCCGGCCTGCCCGGATCTCGAAGACCGGGCGAAGACGGTGGACCTGCTGGGTGCCGAGCGGATCGGCGTGCAGTTGTCGGAGGAGTTCCAGCTCGTGCCCGAGCAGGCCACCGACGCGATCGTGGTGCACCATCCCGAGGCCAACTACTTCAACGCCAAGTAGTGCGGACGTCCATACTGACCTGCGGAAACGCTGCCCGGAACGGTTCATTTCATGATCATGCCGTTTCCATGCCGTCGAGCGAGTCCGGGCCGTCACCGTCGTCCGGCCGGTAGCCGAGCGCCCGGTCGACCACGCGTCGCCCTCGGGCGTGGTCAGGTAGAGCCGCACGGTCCGGGGCTCACCGTCGAGAGTCGTCCAGGGCAGGGTGACCGCGACCGGGGGAAATTGGCCGCATGTGCCCTCAGCCGGGCCGCCACTGACGCCGGCAGCGAGCGCGTTTACGGAGTAAACTCATTCTGTGCTGGAAACGTACCGGTGGGACGACGATAGCTACACCGCCCTCGACATCGCTGGCGTTCCGTGGCAAGCGGTCACCTACGTCCTGTACGACGCCCACCCTCGTATTCGCCGG
Source organism: Micromonosporaceae bacterium (assembly GCA_036384155.1). GTDB lineage: Bacteria > Actinomycetota > Actinomycetes > Mycobacteriales > Micromonosporaceae > DASVMV01. The sequence goes on along the minus strand of DASVMV010000052.1, from coordinate 5,998 downwards.
CACACCGGCGTCGCCGCCCTGACCGTCTCCGCGCCCACGCAGGATGGCCGTTGGCTCGCCGTGGCACTGATCGAGGAACATGACGACCAATACCTCGTCGTCGGCGCCCACTGGATGAGCGACACCGAAACAGAGATAGCCCGAAGGATGACCACGGGAGGTCAATGATGGGCAAGCGCGAAGACGCCCTGCGGGCGTCGGAAAGCACGGACTGGTCCCGTGCAACGGTGGAACGTGAACCACGCGAGGTGATGGTCGTGCACTCGGCCCGATTCCCCCGCGACCTGTCCCGCCTACTCGAGGAAGAGGCGACCCGACGGGGCACAAACCCGTCAGCGCTGATGAGGCAGTTGGTCGAGCAGGCGTTGGCCCCGCCGGCAGGGGAGCCGGACGAGCCGGTGATGATCCGGCCGTCGGAGATCCGCCGGACCGTGGACGCGGCGTTGGACGCGGCGTTGCGGCGATCTGCGGCATGACCTGAGTATGTGGCTGGAGTTGCGGGCCGACTCGGGCGATGTATCAGCTGCCCGCCGCCTGCGACGTAGCATCGGCGCATGCCGGAACTCCAGCTCCTCCGCCTCGACCACGCCCCGGCAGTGTTGGCCTTCGAGCGGGAGAAACCGGGACTACTTCGCGGCGTCCGTTCCGGATCGCGGCGACGACTACTTCGCCCACTTCGACGCCCGGCATCGCAACTGCTCGCCGAGCAGGCCGCGGGCCGGCACTACTTCGACGTCCCGGTGGACTCCGGCAGTGAGATCGTGGGGCGGGTCAACCTGGTCGACGTGACGGACGGGTCCACTGAGCTGGGGTATCGGATCGCCGAACGCGCCGCCGGGCGAGGTCTGGCCACGAGGGCCTTTCGACAGATCTGTGCCCGTGCTGCCAGCGAGTACGGCCTAACGGCGCGGCGCGCGGCGACGACATTGGACAACCCCGGCTCGCGACCGGTGCTGTCCCGGACCGGTTTCGTACCCACCGACGAGATCCAGCCAAAGGGTCGGCCCGGCATCCGCTACCTGAAGGACCTGACGTGACGGTGAACGCTAAAGTACGCCGGTGACGGCGGACCTGGCGGTGTTCTTCCTCGGCGGCACGATCGCGATGGCCGGGCACCGGGACGGTGTGGTGCAGCGGCTGACCGGGTCCGACGTCATGTCCGCCGTACCGCAACTCGCCGACCTCGACGTGACCGTGCAGACGCACGACTTCCGGGCGATGCCCAGCGCGTGTCTGTCCTTCGAGGACATCCTCGAGCTGGTAGCCGCCGCCGACAGCGCGGTCACGGGCGGCGCGACCGGCGTGGTCGTGGTGCAGGGCACCGACACGATCGAGGAGACGGCGTACCTGATCGACCTGGTGTGGCCGCACGACGCGCCCGTGGTCGTCACCGGCGCCATGCGGAACCCCACGCTGGCCGGCGCGGACGGGCCGGCGAACCTGCTGGCTGCGCTGCGGGTGGCCGGCAGCGACCGGTTCGCCGGGCTCGGCTGCCTGGTGGCGCTCAACGATCAGGTGCACGCGGCCCGCTACGTCCGCAAGGCGCACAGTTCCAACCCGGCCAGCTTCACCTCGCCGGACAGCGGTCCGCTGGGCCAGCTGGTGGAAGGCGAGCCCGTCCTGCTGTCGCGTCCACCGGGCCGGCTGGTCCTGCCCCGCCTGTCGAGCGCCGCGGAAGCCCGGGTGGCCCTGGTGACCGTCGCCCTCGACGACGACGGCGGGCTGCTGGCCGGGGTCGCCGACAAGTACGGCGGGCTCGTGATCGCCGGCTTCGGGGTCGGGCACGTGCCGGCGACGTTGGCCGATCCGCTCGCCGAACTTGCGGAACGGATCCCGGTCGTGCTCGCGTCCCGCACCGGCGCCGGCGCGGTCTTCGCGCACACGTACGGCTTCGCGGGGTCGGAGTCGGACCTGCGCTCCCGGGGCCTGATCGGCGCCGGCCTGCTGGATCCGTATAAGGCGCGGATCCTGCTGCGCCTGCTGCTGGCCAACGGCGCCGACCGCACCCAGATCGGGGCTGCGTTCGCGGCCGCGGGCGGCCTCGGCCCGGCCGAACCCGGGCCCTCCTGAGCGAATTGGTCAGTGGCCGGCGGGGTCGGAATGGTCCCGCTCGGCGTTGGACAGCTTCTCGGCGTACCGGCGGTTCAGCTCGTCCCAGCCGAACTGCTTGGCGTCCTCGCCGCGGATGGGGTCGATCGGCCGTCCCTCGAGAAGCCGGTCGGCGACGACCAGACACAGGTGCCAGCCGGCGGCCACCTTCGGCGCCCAGTCCCGGTCGTCCAGTGTGTGCAGCAAGGTCAGCCGGGTGCCGGTGCTCGTCGCGGTCAGCTCCCACCGCAGCAGATCGCCGCCCCACGTGTGTTCGAGCAGGACCGGTGGCCCGGCGCAGACGACCGAGGCCGGCAGGTGCTGGCCGCTGTCTCCGTCTCCGTCAATCATTCGGAGCGTGGCCTCGCCCGGGCTGGCCAGGTTCCGGTCGGCGGTGTACGGCGCCCACCGGGTGAGCTGTCCCGGCTCGGTCAGGGCCGCCCACACCTTTGTCGGCGGGTGGCGCAGATCCTTGACGAAGACCAGCGTCCACCGATCCTGACTGGACGAGACGTCGACGTGGGCGAGCTCGCCGGGATCGAAGTTCTCCATCGTTACTCCAGGTTGTCGAGGTGTCGTTCGAGGGCGCTGAGGTGGCGGCTCCACAGTCGCCGGTACGGGCCCAGCCACCGATCTAGCTCCCGCAGGCGCCGCGCCTCGAGCCGGTAGATGCGCTGCTGCGCGGACGTACGGCAGGAGACGAGGTCGGCCTGCCGCAGGACCTTCAGGTGCTTGGACATCGTCGGCTGGCTGACCCCGAGTGCCTGGGTCAGCTCTCCGACGCTGCGGTCGCCGCGGCGAAGTTCGTCGAGGATCCGGCGGCGGGTCGGCTCGGCGAGCACAGCGAAGGTGTCCACGGGCACGCGGCCGAGTATGCCTTGCAAAGTATATAACTGGCAATACATATAGGGGAGGAGTCGGCCGGCTCCGCGCTGGGTATGAAAGTTCACGCCGTACGGATTGGGGGAGGCCGCCGTGAAGCACAGCGCCGGTTCCAGGGGTTGGCTCGCCGGTCTCGCGGCGGCCCTCGTAGCGGTGGTGGCCTGTGCGGCGGGGCCGGTCGCCGGCGGTGGGGGCGGTGACCAGGAACCAGCCGAGCCGGCGCCATCCGGATCGGCGGAGCAGCCGGACGGTACGACCAGCGTCGAGGAGTTCAAGCAGGACGTCGGCGGCGCGGTCGCCCTCGAAGAGGACTACTGGACCGAGCAGTTCAAGCGGTCCGGCGAGCGGTTCCGGCCGATTCGCCGGATCGGCACGTACCAGCGCGACGGCGAGGTCTCGTGCGGCGGGCAGGCGATTCCCCGCAACAACGCGGTCTACTGCTCGGCCGGCGACTTCATCGCGTACGACGTGAACTTTGCGGTCTCCGCCTTCCGTCAGGTCGGCGACGCGTTCGTCTACTACCTCTTGGGCCACGAGTATTCGCACGGTGTGCAGGTGCGGCTCGGCATCCAGTACAAGTACACGATCGGGCAGGAATTGCAGGCCGACTGCATGGCCGGTGCCTTCATCGGCGACTCCGTGCGGTCCGGGGCGCTGAAGCTGGACCACGGTGACCTCGACGAGTTCCGGGACGGGCTGCTCGCGGTCGGCGACGATCCGAGCATCCCGTGGTTCACGCCCGGAGCGCACGGTACCGCCAAGCAGCGTACCGACGCGTTCTTCGGCGGGTACGAGGACTCGCTCGCCGCCTGCGATCTCAGCTGACGGAGGAGGCGTACGCCACACCGGCCGGCCGTGGCCAGCCGCGCGTCGGTCCTCAAGGGGAGGATCGGGTTATCGCCACGCGCGCCTCTGGAGGATCCGCTGACCACACACCCAGCCGCCGTCCTGTTCGACATGGACGGCACCCTCGTCGACAGCGAGAAGCTGTGGGACGTCGCCCTGTCCGATCTCGCCACCGAGTACGGCGGCGCGCTGTCGCCCGCCGCCCGGCTGGCGACCATCGGCACGAGCATGGCCGGGACGATGGACATCCTGCACGCAGACCTCGGCCAGCCGTGGCGCGACGCCGCCGCCGGCGCGGCCTGGCTGGAGGCCCGGATGGCCGAACTCTTCGTGGCTGGGCTGCGGTGGCGGCCCGGGGCACTGGCGTTGCTGCGCGCCGTACGGGGGGCCGGCATCCGTACGGCGCTGGTGACGTCGACCGGCCGCAGGCTGGTCGAGGTGGCTCTGGAGACCCTGGGCCGGGACAGCTTCGAGGCGGTCGTGTGCGGCGACGAGGTCGAGGCGGTCAAGCCGCACCCGGCGCCCTATCTGACCGCCGCCCGCCTACTCGACGTGCCGATCGCCCGGTGCGTGGCGATCGAGGACTCGCCGGTCGGCGTGACCAGCGCCCTCGCAGCGGGCGCGGCCGTGCTCGCCGTACCGGGCGACGTGCCGCTCGATGCGCGCGAGGGCGTACGCCTGCTGGACAGCCTGGCCGCGGCAAACCTGGACCTGCTGGCGGAGTTGGTCGGCAGGCGACCCCCGAACGGTGACCGGAGGTCCCGGCCATCCGAGGAACGACGGCCGGGACCTCCGCTGTGTCACTCGTGAGCGATCGCGGCGAGCACGTTGAGCCGGGCCGCCCGGATCGACGGCAGCACCGCGGCGACCACGCCGATGACCGCCGACAGCCCGATGTAGACGCCCATCTGTGACCACGGCAGGGTCAGGTCGGTGACGCCCTCGTCGCGCAGCGCCCGGACCACGGCCGCGCCGAGGCCCGTGCCGACGGCGACCCCCAGCAACGCGCCGAACACCGAGATCACCACCGACTCCACGGTCACCATCCGCATCGTCTGGGCCCGGCCGAGTCCGATGGCGCGCAGCAGGCCGATCTCCCGGGTCCGCTCGATCACCGACAGCGCGAGGGTGTTGACGATGCCGAGGATCGCGATGAGGATCGCGAGCGCCAGCAGAATCTGGATCATCAGCAGAATCTGGTCCAGGCCGCTGGTCTGCTGCTCGGTGAACGCCGCCTGGTCGATCACCGAAACCTCGGGGCTGTCCGCGACGAGCGCGTCCAGCTGCGGCTTGACGCTGGCGACCGGCGTGCCGTCGGCGACCTGGACGAACGCCAGGTACGGCTGCGGGATGGCGAAGTCGCCCACCGCCTCCCGCGGCAGCAGGTACGACCCCACCGCGTTCTCGTCGGGCGCGATCCCACCGACCGTGTACGTGTGCGGCTGCCCGCGGGAGAGCTGAACCGTGATCTTCTGGCCCACCGACAGGTTCTGCGCTGTCGCCGCGCCCTGGCTCACGATGACCTGGTCGGGACGGAGCGTGCCGATGGAGCCGGCCACCGCCGTACCGCCGTATACGTCGGGCAGGACGCCGGCGTCGGTGGCGGCCTCGACCAACGCCCCGTGGCCGTTGACGAGCGCCCGGTCGTGGTAGAGGCCGACTGCGTTGCGCACCCCCGGGATGGCGGCGGCCTTGTCGATGACCGCGCCGTCGAACGTCGGCGGCCGCGGACCGGTCTGCACCCCGGCGACGATGAGCTGCGCGTCAATGCTCTGCACCGCGCCGGAGATGCTTGTCCGCGCCGAGTCGAGGATGACGTTGACCCCGGTGACCAGTGCGATCCCGACCATCAGCGCGGCGGCGGTGATCGCCGTACGCCGGGGGTTGCGCCCCGAGTTGAGCCGGCCCAGCTTGCCCGGCACCGACCAGGAGAACAGCCGGCCCAGCGCGGACACCACCGGCTTGGCGATCAACGGGGTGAGCAGCGCCACCCCGATGAAGCTGACCAGTACCCCGCCGAGGATCAGCCACAGCGTGTTGCCGTGGGCGCGCCCGCTCAGCCCGTACCCGAGCATGGTGGCACCGACCGCGCCGATGAGGCTGCCCGCGACGCTGACCTTGGTCAGCGGCCGGTCCGGTGTGGCCACCTCCTGAAGCGCCGCCACCGGCGGGATCCGGGAGG
>DASVMV010000051.1:0-2435 GCA_036384155.1 Micromonosporaceae bacterium | reverse complement strand
CGGGCTCACCGGCACGCCACCGGCGGAGGTGCCCGACATCGCGGTCCTGCTCTGGGGGCCGCTGCTGCGCGGAGCGGTGGTGAACGCCCGATGACCGGGAAGACGACCTCCTCGCTGGTCAAGCTGGTGATCTTCGCCGTGGTGACGCTGCTGGCCACCGGGCTGCTCGCCCAGACCCTCGGCGCGTTCCCACCCGACGGGGTGACCTACCGGGCCCGGTTCACCGACGTCACCGGCCTGCTGTCCGGCGACGACGTGCGGATCGCCGGGGTCCGGGTCGGCAAGGTCAAGGACATCACCGTGGTCGACGACACCGTCGCCGAGGTCGCCTTCACCGTCGACCGCGACGTGCCCGTGGCCACCAGCGTCCGTGCCAAGATCCGCTACCGGAACCTGGTCGGCCAGCGGTACGTGGCGCTCAGCGAGGGGCCCGGCGACGGCCGGCCACTGCGGGCGAACGGCCTGATCCCGCTTGGCCAGACCACACCCGCGCTGGACCTGACCGTGCTGTTCAACGGGTTCCGACCGCTGTTCACCGCACTGAACCCGGACGACGTCAACAAGCTCGCCTACGAGATCATTCAGGTCCTGCAAGGGGAGGGCGGCACGGTGGCCAGCCTGCTGCAACGCACCGCCTCGCTGACCAACACCCTCGCCGACCGCGACGCCGTCATCGGCCGAGTCGTCACCAACCTCAACAGCGTCCTGGAAACACTCGCCGGCCGGGACCGCGAACTCGACCAGAGCATCGCCCAGTTGCAGCAGTTCGTCTCCGGGCTGTCCGCCGACCGCACCGCCATCGGCGACGCGCTGGTCAACCTCGGTGAACTGACCGGGACGACCGCCTCGCTGCTGCGCGACGTGCGGCCGCCGCTGGCCGCCGACGTGCGCGCCCTGGACACTCTGGCCGGCACGCTGGACCGCAACTCCGCCGTCATCGACGGCACCCTCGGCCGGCTGCCGCAGCGCTACGAGTCGCTGACCCGCGTCGCCTCCTACGGTTCCTGGTTCAACTACTACCTCTGCGACTTCGACGGCCGGGTGGCCGTCGCCGGGCAGCCGCCCCTCAACCCGGCCACCTTCAGCGCCGCCACCGCCCGCTGCGCCACCGGAGGCAGCCAATGAAACCCTTCCGCGAACGCAACCCCGTCGTGGTCGGCGCGATCGGACTCGCCGTGATCCTCGCCGCCCTGCTCGGCGCCTTCCAGTTCGACCGGCTGGCGGCCCTCACCGGCCGCGCCTACCAGGCCGCCTTCCACGACGCCAGCGGCCTCGCCACGGGCAACGAGGTCCGGGTGGCCGGGGTCCGGGTCGGCGTGGTGACCGGAGTGGAACTGGCCCGCGGCACCCAGCCGTACGTGCGGGTCCGCTTCCGCGTCGACGACGACGGCGTGCGCCTTGGCCGTGACACCGGCGCCACCATCCGGATCAAGACCGTGCTCGGGCAGAAGTACCTCGCACTGACCCCGGCCGGGCCGGGGAAGCTGCCGGAGGACGGGCAGATCCCGCTGGCCCGCACCGCCGCGCCGTTCGACGTGGTGCAGGCCGTCACCGGGCTCGCCGGCACCCTCGACAAGGTCGACACCGACCAGCTGGCCCAGGCCTTCACCACCCTCTCGCAGACCTTCGCCGACACCCCGGGCAGCGTCAGCACCTCACTGACCGGGCTGTCCCGGTTGTCGCGGACCGTCGCCAGCCGCGATGCCGAACTGCGTACGCTGCTCGCCCGGGCCCGGGACGTCACCGGCGTGCTCGCGCAGCGCGACGAGGATTTCCGCAAGCTCGTCGTCGACGGCGAAACGCTGCTCACCGAGGTCAGCCGCCGTCGGGACGCCATCCACCAGCTCCTCGTCGGCACCGACCAGCTCGCCACCCAGCTGTCCGGACTGGTCGCCGACAACCGCGCCCAGCTCGAACCGGCGCTGCGCAAACTGCGCGACGTGGTGGCGGTCCTGCAACGTAACCGGGACGACCTGGAGCAGAGCATTCGGCGGATGGCCCCGTTCGTCACCGCCTTCGCCAACGTGGTCGGCAACGGCCGCTGGTTCGACTCGTACGTCGACGGCCTGCTCCAGCCGTACCAGCCGACCACGGGAGGACGCTGATGCCCGGTCCGATCCAGCGATGGCGGCGCCCTCTCGCCGCGGCCACCGTGCTGCTGACCGCCGTCGCCGCCGGGGTGGTGGTGTGGCGCCACGAGACCCCCCAACGGCGGGTCGTCGCGCACTTCACCAAGGCGGTCGGCGTGTACCCCGGCTCCGACGTGCGGGTGCTCGGCGTGCGCGTCGGCGAGGTCTCGTCGGTCACCCCGCAGGGCCGCACCGTCCGCGTCGAGATGCGCTACGACCCCGAGGTGGACGTCCCCGCCGACGCGCAGGCGCTGATCGTCCCGCCCAGCGTCGTCAGCGACCGCTACGTGCAGCTCGCCCCGGCCT
>DASVMV010000050.1:0-7381 GCA_036384155.1 Micromonosporaceae bacterium | reverse complement strand
AGCGGGTGGGCCTGCCGCCACGCGAGCTGGCCGCCGCGCTGGCCGAGCAACTGGCCCGCACCCCGGGCATCAAGTCGGTCGAGATCGCCGGGCCGGGCTTCCTCAACGTCCGGCTCGAGGCGGCCGCCGCCGGGCAGCTCGCTCGGGTGATCGTGGAGGCCGGTTCCGAGTACGGCCGCAGCGATCGGCTCGCCGGACAGAAGATCAACCTAGAGTTCGTATCGGCGAACCCCACCGGCCCGGTGCACATCGGCGGGGTGCGCTGGGCGGCTGTGGGCGACGCGCTCAGCCGGCTGCTGCGGGCCACCGGCGCCGAGGTGGGCACCGAGTACTACTTCAACGATGCCGGTTCCCAGATCGACCGGTTCGCCCGGTCGCTGCTCGCCGCCGCGAAGGGCGAGCCGACGCCGGAAGACGGCTACGGCGGGGCGTACATCGCCGAGATTGCCGACGAGGTGGTGGCCCGCCGGCCGGACGTGCTCGACCGCGACGAGGCCGCGGCGCAGGAGGTCTTCCGGGTCGAGGGCGTCGCGCTGATGTTCGATGAGATCCGCTCGGCGCTGGCGCAGTTCGGCGTGCAGTTCGACACCTACTTCAACGAGAAGGACCTGCACGACCGGGGCGAGCTCGACCTGGCCCTGGCCCGGCTGCGGGAGCAGGGGCACGTGTACGAGACCGAGGGCGCGACCTGGCTGCGCACCACCGACTTCGGCGACGACAAGGACCGGGTGCTGCGCAAGTCGAACGGCGAATGGACCTACTTCGCCGCCGACTGCGCGTACTACCTGGACAAGCGCGAGCGCGGGTACGACCGGATCGTGATCATGCTGGGCGCCGACCACCACGGGTATGTCGGCCGGATGCGGGCCATGGCCGCCTGCTTCGGCGACGACCCCGATCACCATCTCGAGATCCTGATCGGGCAGCTGGTCAACCTGGTGCGCGAGGGCCAGCCGGTACGGATGAGCAAGCGGGCCGGCACCGTGGTCACGCTCGAAGACCTGGTCGAGGCGATCGGCATCGACGCCGCCCGGTACGCCCTGGCCCGCTACTCCGCCGACTCGCCGATCGACATCGACGTGGAGCTGTGGACCCGGGCCAAGAACGACAACCCGGTCTACTACGTGCAATACGTGGCCGCGCGGACGGCCAGCGTGGCCCGCAATGCCGTGGAGGTCGGCCTGGCCCGCGGGTCCGGCGCGGACTTTCGGCCCGAGCTGCTCGACCACGAAAAGGAGAACGAGCTGCTCAAGGCGCTCGGCGAGTTCCCCGCGATCGTCGGCGCCGCCGCCGAGCTGCGCGAGCCGCACCGGGTGGCCCGCTACCTGGAAGACCTGGCCGCCGCCTACCACCGGTTCTACGACAACTGCCGGATCCTGCCCCGCGGCGACGAAGAGGCGACCGATCGGCACCGGGCCCGGCTGTGGCTCAACGACGCCACCCGAACGGTCATCGCCAACGGGCTGACCCTGCTCGGTGTCTCGGCACCCGAACGGATGTAGGCAGTAGCGGATGTAGGCGGCACGGAACGAGGTAGGGGCGATGCGCGCACACGAAGCCGGAGCGCTGCACGGCGAACTCGGCCACACCGGGCCGGCCTGGCTGCGAACCCCGCGGGACGTCAACGCGCTCGTACCGCAGCTGTGGCCGCGCACGGTGACCCGGGCCGCCGACGGCGCCCTCGCGGTCGGCGACCTCGGCGTCCGTGCGTTGGCTGAGCAGTTCGGTACGCCGGCATACGTGCTCGACGAAGAAGATCTGCGCTCCCGCAGCCGCGACTTCCGCGCGGCCTTCGCCGGGGCGGATGTCTTCTATGCCGGCAAGGCGTTCCTGTGCAAGGCGGTGATCCGGGTGATCGCCGAGGAAGGCCTGCACCTCGACGTCTGCACGGGTGGCGAACTGGCCGTCGCGCTGGCCGCCGGGATGCCGCCCGAGCGGATCGGCTTCCACGGCAACAACAAGTCGGTCGATGAGCTGGCCCGCGCCCTGGACGCCGGCCTCGGCCGGATCATCCTCGACTCGTTCGAGGAGATCGACCGGCTGACGGCGCTGGCCCGGGAGCGGGGCGTACGCCCCCGGGTGATGGTGCGGGCCACGGTCGGCGTCGAGGCGCACACCCACGAGTTCATCGCCACGGCGCACGAGGACCAGAAGTTCGGGTTCTCGCTCGCCGGGGGAGCGGCCGTGGCGGCGGCTCTCAAGGTCCTTGACGAAGACGTGTTGGAGCTGCGCGGGCTGCACTCGCACATCGGGTCGCAGATCTTCGACGCCAGCGGTTTCGAGGTGTCCGCCCGCCGGGTGCTCGCGCTGCAGGCGCAGATCCGCGACGCCCGCGGGGTCGAGCTGCCCGACCTCGACCTGGGCGGCGGGTTCGGCATCGCGTACACCACGCAGGACGACCCGGCGTCGCCGCACGAGCTGGCGCAACGGTTGAGCAAGATCGTCGACGGGGAGTGCGCAGCGCTGCGGCTCGCCGTGCCCCGCCTGTCGGTCGAGCCCGGGCGGGCCATCGTGGGTCCCTCGATGTTCACCCTGTACGAGGTCGGCACGGTCAAGGACGTCGACGGGATCCGCACGTACGTCAGCGTCGACGGCGGGATGAGCGACAACATCCGCACCGCGCTCTACGACGCGTCGTACTCGGCGACCATCGCCTCCCGGGCGTCCAGCGTCCCGCCGACGCTCGTCCGGGTGGTGGGAAAGCATTGCGAATCCGGGGACGTGGTGGTGAAGGATGAGTTCCTGCCCGCTGACGTGCAGCCCGGCGACCTGCTCGCAGTGCCGGCCACCGGTGCCTACTGCCGGAGCATGGCAAGCAACTACAACCACGTGCCGCGGCCGCCGGTCATCGCCGTACGCGACGGTCGGCCGCGGGTGATCGTCCGCCGGGAGACCGAAGACGACCTGCTGGCATTGGACGTGGGATGACATCACCCGTGCGGCTGGCCCTGTTGGGGTGCGGCACCGTGGGCGCCGAGGTGGTACGCCTGCTGCACGCCCAGTCGGCCGACCTGACCGCACGGGTGGGCGCCCCGGTGGAACTCGCCGGCATCGCCGTACGCCGGCTCGGCCGTGACCGCGGTCCGCTGCCGGTCGACCCGGCGCTGTTCACCACCGACCCGCTGGCGCTGGTCAAGCGGGACGACATCGACGTGGTCGTCGAGGTGGTGGGCGGTCTCGAGCCGGCCCGCACCTGGCTGGTGGAGGCGCTGCGCGCCGGCAGGAGCGTGGTGACCGCCAACAAGGCGCTGCTCGCCGAGGCCGGCGGCGTGTTGCACGACGCGGCCGTCGAAGGCGGCGCCGACCTCTATTACGAGGCCGCCGTCGCCGGTGCCATCCCGCTGCTGCGGCCTCTGCGCGAGTCGCTGCACGGCGACTCGATCCGCCGGGTGACCGGCATCGTCAACGGCACGACCAATTTCATCCTCTCGGCAATGGACGCCACGGGTGCCGGCTTCACCGATGCGCTGGAGCAGGCAACCGCGCTGGGCTACGCGGAGGCGGACCCGACGGCGGACGTCGAGGGTTTCGACGCGGCGGCGAAGGCCGCCATCCTGGCCTCGCTCGCCTTCCACACCCGGGTGAGCGCCGGCGACGTACACCGGGAGGGGATCACCGCGGTGAGCGCCCGGGACGTGGCCAGCGCCAAGGCGATGGGCTGCACCATCAAGCTGCTGTGCATCGCCGCGCGGGAGACCGGCGCGGGCGGCGACCCGTCGGTCAGCGTGCGGGTACACCCGGCGATGATCCCGCGCGACCACCCCCTCGCGTCGGTCGGCGGCGCCTTCAACGCGGTGTTCGTCGAGGCCGATGCCGCCGGTGAGCTGATGTTCTACGGCCGCGGTGCGGGCGGTGCGCCGACCGCCAGCGCCGTCCTCGGCGACATCGTGGCCGTGGCCCGCAACCGGCTGGCCGGGGTACGGGCGGCGAGCGAGTCCGCGTACGCCCGCCTGCCCATCCGGCCGATGGGCGAGGCGGTCACCCGCTACCACGTCAGCCTCGACGTGGCCGACCGGGCCGGCGTGCTCGCCACCGTGGCCGGGGTGTTCGCCCGGCACGACGTGTCGATCGCAACGGTGCACCAGTCCGGCCGGGGCGACGAGGCGGTTCTGGTGATCGTGACCCACGAGGCGCGCGACGCCGCGCTGTCGGCGACCGTGGCCCAGCTGCGCGAGCTGGACATCGTCCGGTCGGTCGCCAGCGTCCTGCGAGTGGAAGGCGGCCGGTGACGTGTGGCGGGGAGTGATCGAGGCATACCGGGACCGGCTGCCGGTCACCGAAACCACGCCGGTCGTCACGCTGCACGAGGGCAACACCCCGCTGCTCCCGGTGCCGGTGCTGTCGGCGCGGATCGGTGCCGAGGTGTATCTGAAGGTCGAGGGCGCCAATCCGACCGGCTCGTTCAAGGACCGGGGCATGACCCTCGCCGTCTCCCGGGCGGTCGAGGCCGGCAACAAGGTGATCATCTGCGCGTCGACCGGCAACCCCAGCGCCTCCGCGGCCGCGTATGCCGCCCGGGCCCGGCTCACCTGCGCCGTCCTGATCCCGCAGGGCAAGGTGGCCCTCGGCAAGCTCGCCCAGGCGCTCGTCCACGGCGCCCGCCTGCTGCAGGTGAACGGCAACTTCGACGACTGTCTCGCGGTCGCCGGCAAGCTGGCTCAGGACTACCCGGTCGCGCTGGTCAACTCGGTCAATGTGGACCGGGTGCACGGCCAGAAGAGCGCCGCGTTCGAGATCGTCGAGGCGCTCGGCGACGCCCCGGACATCCATTGCCTGCCGGTGGGCAACGCGGGCAACATCACCGCCCACTGGATGGGGTACGGAGAGGACCTGCGGGCGGGTAACGCGACCCGCACGCCGCGAATGTACGGGTTCCAGGCCGCGGGCGCTGCGCCCATCGTCACCGGCTCGGTCGTGGCCGAACCGTCCACAATCGCCACCGCGATCCGGATCGGCAACCCGGCGGGTTGGGTCAAGGCGCTCGACGCCAGGGACGCGTCCGGTGGCCTGATCGCCGCGGTCACCGATCGCGAGATCCTCTCGGCGTACCGGATGCTCGCCCGCGAGGTGGGCGTGTTCGTGGAGCTGGCCAGCGCCGCGAGCGTCGCCGGACTGCTGCAGCAGGCCGCGGCCGGCAGGGTGCCTTCTGGCGCCACCGTAGTGTGCACGGTTACCGGCCACGGCCTCAAGGACCCGGAGTGGGCGGTGTCCATGGCCCCGGCGCCGACCACGATCCCCGCCGATCCCACCGCGGCGGCCCGCGCGCTCGAACTGGCCTGACCTCAGCTCGGCGCGGTGGACACCGGCCGGAAGAGCAGGCGGTCGGCCAACCCCTCCGTGACCTCGTTCGGGACGTCGGCGTGGACCACGAGGTCATCGACCGACGACAGTCCGTCGAACCGCTCTCAAAAGGTCTACTGCCCGCATAGGACACCGGTGCCCCGCTCGTACCGTGAGTCCCTGGATGCGCGAGACTGTCCCCCGTCGCCGGAACGGGGGAGACCGCATGTCGTTGCTGGCCCGACTCAGCCTTGCCAACCGGGGCCTTGTCGCCCTGATCGCGGTGGTCATCGCGGCGTTCGGCGGGTACGCCGTGCCCTCGTTGAGACAGCAGCTGCTGCCCTCGATCGAGTATCCGGCCGCCTTCATCGTGGCCACCTACCCGGGCGCGTCGCCGGAGGTCGTCGAGGCGCAGGTCACCAAGCCGATCGAAGACAGCATCCAGGGCATCGCCGGCCTATCCAAGGTGACCTCGACATCCCGGGAGAGCGCGACCACCATCCAGGTGGAGTACGAGTTCGGCACCGACCTCGACGGCGCGGTCAACAAGATGCAGGCCGCCCTCAGCCGGATCGACCCGCAGCTGCCAGCTGGTGTGGATCCACTGGTCCTCGCCGGCAGCACCGACGACCTGCCGGCGGTCGTCCTCGCCGCCAGCGGCGGCGCAGACGAGCGGGCGTTGGGGGACAAGCTCGCCGACACCGTCGTGCCGGAGCTGGAGGCCATCGACGGCGTCCGCGAGGTCGAAGTGACCGGCGCCCGCGACCAGATCGTCGCCGTCACACCCGATCCGGCCAAGCTGGCCCGGGCCAAGGTGGAACCGGCCGCCATCGGGGCGGCGCTGCGGGCCAACGGCGTGACCATCCCCGCCGGTGCCCTCAGCGATGGCGACCGGTCGTTGCCGGTGCAGGTCGGCAGCCCGGTGGGCAGCGTCGAGGACCTGCGGAAGATCGTGCTCAGCGCGGGTGGGCCGCGCGCGCCCGCGGTCCGGCTGGGCGACGTGGCCACCGTCGAGCAGCAGCTCGCCCCGGCCACCTCGTTCACCCGGACCAACGGCGCGGACAGCCTGGGAATCGCGGTCACCGCGGCCCCCGACGGCAACGCGGTGCAGATCTCGCACGACATCCGGGACCGGCTCGCTAGGCTCGCCGCCGCCTCGGGCGCCGAGCTGACCGTCGTGTTCGACCAGGCGCCGTTCGTCGAGAAGTCCATCGAAAGCCTCACCACCGAGGGCCTGCTGGGGCTGGTCATGGCGGTGCTGGTGATCCTGGTCTTCCTGCTGTCGGTGCGCTCCACCGTGGTCACCGCGGTGTCGATCCCACTGTCGGTGCTGGTCGCGCTCATCGCGCTGTGGGTGGCCGACTACTCGCTCAACCTGCTGACCCTCGGCGCCCTGACCATCGCGGTGGGCCGGGTCGTCGACGACTCCATCGTCGTACTCGAGAACATCAAACGACATCTCGGGTACGGCGAGGACAAGCGCACCGCGATCCTGGGCGGCGTACGGGAAGTTGCCGGGGCGGTCACCGCGTCGACGCTCACCACGGTCGCCGTGTTCGCGCCGATCGCCCTCGTCGGCGGGTTCGTCGGTCAGCTCTTCGCGCCGTTCGCGATCACCGTGACCGTCGCCCTGCTGGCGTCGTTGCTCGTGTCGCTGACGGTCATCCCGGTGCTGGCCTACTGGTTCCTGCGGCCGGCCCGCGGCGCCGACGAGGAGAGCGTGCGCCGCGCCGCCGAGGAGAAGGAGCTGCGCAGCCCGCTGCAGCGCGGCTACCTCCCGGTGATCTGGTTCGCCACGACCCGGCGGTGGCTCACCGTCGCCCTCGGCCTCGTCGTGCTGGTCGGCACATTTGCCCTGGCTACGCGGCTGGAGACCAACTTCCTGGATGAGTCCGGTCAGAACACGCTGCGGATGACCCAGGAACTGCCCGTGGGCAGCAGCCTCGCGACGACCGACGCAGCGGCGAAGAAGGTGGAGGGCATCCTGGCCGACACCGAGGGGGTCGAGTCGTACCAGGTGACGGGCGGCGGCAGCGGACTGCCCTGGGAGGGCGGCGGCGGCAACACCAAGGCCACGTACTCGGTTTCCCTCGCCGACGAC
>DASVMV010000049.1:0-4495 GCA_036384155.1 Micromonosporaceae bacterium | reverse complement strand
CAGGTGGGTGGCCAGCGGCGGCAGGGGTATGTCCCGGGCCACCCGCACCACGTCCGGTGCGACCGCCAGGTAGCCGCTGGCCGCCTGGAGCTTTGCCCGCAGACCGGGCGCGAACCCGGCCGCCGGGTCGTCCAGCGCGGCGAGGATCCCGTCCAACCCGCCGTAGCGGGTGACCAGCCGAGCGGCGGTCTTCTCCCCCACGCCGGGCACCCCGGGCAGGCCGTCGCTCGGGTCGCCGCGCAGCGCCGCGAAGTCGGCGTACCGGTTCGCGGGTACGCCGTACCGGGCCTGCACCGCGGCATCGTCGCAGTCGTCGAGTCGGGCCACGCCGCGGCCGCAGTAGAGCAGCCGGACCGGACGGCTGTCGTCGACGAGTTGGAACAGGTCGCGGTCACCGGAGACCACCTCGATCGGCGCCGCCTCCCGGGTTGCCAGCGTGCCGAGCACATCGTCGGCCTCGTAGCCGGCCGCCCCGACGGCGGTGATGCCGAGCGCGGCCAGCACGTCGAGGATCACCGGGACCTGCGGCGAGAGATTGTCCGGCACGACCTCGCCCCCCTCGGGGGCGAGCCGGTGCGCCTTGTACGACGGCAGCAACGCCACCCGCCAGTCCGGGCGCCAGTCGTAGTCGAGGGCGCACACCAGCCGGTCCGGCCGGCGGGTCCGGATCAGCGTGGCGAGCATGTCGAGGAAACCGCGCACGGCGTTGACCGGCATGCCGTCCGGAGCCTTCGCAGCGGATTCGGGAATGCCGAAGTACGCCCGGAAGTACAGGCTCGGAGCATCGACGAGGAGCATCGGCGCGCGATCATCCATCCGCACAGCGTGGCACAGCCCCCCGACGTCCCCGCATCGCGGCCTCTGTCATCCCAGCGCCTTGATCAACTCGATGTGCGCGATACCGGGTGGCCCAGGCGTTCGCGATGCCCCGACGTCGCGCACATCGAGTGGATCGAGGCCACGGCGCCGGTGCGGGATTGGTGGCATACGTGGCGGTGGCGGCTACCGCTGTTCGGCCGACGGCGAACCGGCCGGCGTCGACCGCGACCGGCGCCGAGGATAGGCGGCAACGCCCAGGCAAGCGGGCTCGACCTGACAAGCGGAGGGCAGGCGTAACGATGACTGCGATCGCGCCGGTACAGACTCCGGCGGACTGGCGAAGTGACCACGTCGCTGACAATCCAGGTTGGCGGCTGCGGCTGAGCGAGGTCGACCAGAGCGAGGTGCTGGAGGCGCTGGCCGCGGTGCGGGCCGCAGGAGTCCGGCTCGAGGATGTCTCGCCTGAGCTGTTCCCATTGCCGGCACTCGGCCCACACCTGCGGCGACTGGCCGTCGATATCACGCACGGTCGGGGATTCGCGCTGGTGCAGGGCCTTCCGGTAGGCGGCCTTACCGAGCAGGACTCCGCACTGGTCGCGCTCGGTGTCGTCAGCCACGTCGGCGAGATCGTGCCGCAGGGGCCGGAGCGGATGCCGGTCATCCACGTACGTGACGAGGGCGCCGACCCGGCTCGGACGACGACCCGCAGCTACCAGCACCGCCAGCAACTCGGCTTCCACGCTGATCCCACCGACGTCGTTGCCCTGCTGTGCCTGCGGCCAGCCCGTTGCGGAGGGCAGAGCGCGATCGTGAGCTCCGTCGCGGTACATAACGCACTCGTCGACGCCCGTCCCGACCTGGCACGCCTGCTCTACCAACCATGGTGGTTCGACCGGCGCACCGGCGACGGCCCGGACAGCTTCTACCAGCAACCCGTATACGCGGTCAGCCGCGACGGGCGGCTGACCACCCGGTACGGCCCCGACTACATGCGCAGCGCCCAACGAGCCCCGCACGTGCCTCCGCTCACCCCACAGCAGTTGGAAGCGTTAGAGGCGCTCGACCGGCTCAACCGTGACCCCCGGTTCCTGCTCCCGATGGACCTGCGCCCCGGTGACCTGCAGTTCCTCAACAACCACGTCATCCTGCACAGCCGAACCGCATATGAGGACCACCCTGACCCGGCTCTCCGCCGGCACCTACTCCGGCTCTGGCTCACCCTTGGTCTGAACGGACCGGCGATCGGCCAGTAGCAGCCCGGGGCGGACACAGCCCGCTCCGACTGGAATGTCGCACCCTCGGGCCCTTTGATCGACTCGGCGAGGCCCGCCCGGCCGCCGCCACGGCCCCGGCAACCCGGATTCGTGCAGCAGGGACTCCGGCCGTCGTGGAACCGCCGGTCAGCCCACCGGCTGGTAGCCGAGCACGCCCCGGTTGATCGCCGACCTCGCCTGCCGGGCGGTGGCCCGCACCTCGGCCGACGCGCCGCCGGCGTCCGCCAGCTGGCCCAGCAGGTCGACCACCTGACGGGCCCACCGGACGAAGTCTCCGGCGGGCATGTCGCCGTCCAGCCCGTGACCGCTGGCGAGCACCTTGGCCAGCGCCTCGCCGCGGGCCCACCGGTAGATGGGCCAGGCGAAGCCCAGATCCGGTTCGCGGGTCGCCTCCAGCCCGCGCTGCGCCTCGTCGGCTTCCACCTCGGCCCACAACTTGAGGGTCGCGTCGACCGCGTCGGCCACCGCTCCCCGCGGCACCGACGCCCGTTCCTCGGTCTCCCGACGCGATTCGTAGACCACCACCGACACCGCCGCGGCGAGCTCGGCCGGGTTGAGCCCGTCCCAGACGCCGCGCCGCAGGCACTCCGCCACCAGCAGGTCCGCCTCGGTCCAGATCCGCGCGAGCATCCGCCCGGCGTCGGTCACCTCGCCCTCGCCGGACAGGTAACCCCGACCGGTCAGCAGCGAGCAGATGCGGTCGAAGGTACGGGCCAGCGAACCGGTCCGGCTGGCAACCTTGGCCCGCAGCTCGGCCGTGTCCCGCTCCAGCCGCCGGCGCCGCTCCGCCCAGCGGGCATGCTCGTCGCGCTCGTCGCAGGAGTGGCACGGGTGGCGGCGCAGCCGGGCGCGCTGCTCGACGAGCTCCTCGTCCTCGCCGCCGCCATCGCCCCGCCCGCCGCGCCGACGGGGATGCCGCTCGAGGCCGGTGCCGCTGACGGCCGCGGCGAGATCCCGGCGGGCGGCCGGCGACCGGTGGTTGAAGTGGCGCGGCACCCGGATCCGGGCCAGCACCTCCGCCGGTGTCGTGAAGTCGGCGGGGGCTACCCGGCCGGCCCACCGGTCCTGCGTGAGCACCAGCGGGCGAGGCTCGCCGAAGCCGGACGAGCCTGGCTCGATCACCACGGCCAGGCCGGCCCGGCGGCCCGCCGGTACCCGGATGACGTCGCCGACCCGCAGCCGCTCCAGCGAGGCGGTGGCCGCGGCCCGGCGCTGGTTCTGGCCCTGGCGGGCCAGCATCCGCTCCCGCTCGGCGATGGCCACCCGCAGCGCGAAGTACTCGTCGAAGTCACCGTGATGGCAGCGCGCCTCGGCGCCGTACGCCTCGATGGTCTCTTCATTGCGCTGCACCTGCCGGGCCAGACCGACCACCGACCGATCGGCCTGGAACTGGGCGAACGACGCCTCGAGCAGGGCCCGGGCGCGTTCGGCGCCGACCGAGCCGACCAGGTTGACGGCCATGTTGTACGACGGGCGGAAGCTGGACCGCAGCGGGTAGGTGCGGGTGGAGGCCAGACCGGCGACGTGCCGGGGATCCACCTCCGGCGACCAGACGACGACGGCGTGCCCTTCGACGTCGATCCCGCGCCGGCCGGCCCGGCCGGTCAGCTGCGTGTACTCCCCCGGAGTGAGGTCGACGTGAGCCTCGCCGTTGAACTTGACCAGCCGCTCGAGCACCACGCACCGGGCCGGCATGTTGATGCCCAGCGCCAGGGTCTCGGTGGCGAACACCGCCTTCACCAGCCCGCGGACGAACAGCTCCTCGACCACCTCTTTGAACGCCGGAAGCATGCCGGCGTGGTGCGCGGCGAGCCCGCGCTCCAGGCCGTCGAGCCACTCCCAGTAGCCGAGCACGGACAGGTCCTCGCCGGGGATAGTGGTGATCCGGCTCTCCACCACCCGGCGGATCTCGGCGCGCTCGTCGGGGCGGGTCAGGCGGAGCCCGGCGGCGAGGCACTGCTGCACCGCGGCGTCACAACCGGCCCGGCTGAAGATGAACAGGATCGCCGGCAGCAGCCCTTCCCGTTCCAGCCGCTCGACGATCTCGGCCCGCAGGGGCCCGCGCCAGCGGCGGCCGCGGCCGCCGGGCCGGCCCCACCCCCGGTCCTCGGTCAACTCGACCCGACGCAACATCTCCCGCGTGTAGCGCAGCAGTTCCGGATGGACATCGTGCTTGCGCGCCGCGTCGGCATCGTGGAACAGGTCGAAGATCCGCCGCCCCACCAGCATGTGCTGCCACAGCGGCACCGGCCGGTGCTCGCTGACCACCACCTCGGTCTCGCCGCGCACGGTGACCAGCCAGTCGGCGAACTCTTCGGCGTTGGACACGGTGGCCGACAGGGACACCAGGGTCACCGATGCCGGCAGGTGGATGATCACCTCTTCCCACACGCCGCCGCGTA
>DASVMV010000048.1:0-2722 GCA_036384155.1 Micromonosporaceae bacterium | reverse complement strand
CAGGACGAGGGCGTGCCGACCCGGCGCGCGAGAGGAGACGCTGATGGGCCCGCTCCGGTCGATCGTGCTCGCCGGAGGTGGCACGGGTGGCCACATCTACCCGCTGCTGGCGTTCGCCGACTGCCTCCGCCAGCACGATCCGGGCGTCCGGATCACCTGCCTCGGCACCCCCAAGGGGTTGGAGAACGAGCTGATCCCACCGCGCGGGTACGACCTGCGCCAGATCCCGGCCTATCAACTGCCCCGGTCCGTCAACATGGACCTCGTGCGGACCCCCGACCGGATGTGGAAGGCGGCTCGGGCGGCCGGCAAGGTGATCGACGAGGTACAGGCCGACGTGGTGCTCGGGTTCGGCGGCTACGTCTCGGTACCGGCGTATCTGGCGGCGTGGCGGCGGGAGCTACCGATCGTGGTCCACGAGGTGAACGTGCCGCCGGGCGTCGCCAACCGGCTCGGCATGAAGTTCACCAAGAACGTGGCGGTTGGCTTCCCGCACCAGCCGGCGCAGGCCGAGTCGCTGCGGAACGCGCGGGTGGTCGGGGTGCCGCTACGCCGGTCGATCTCCCAGCTCGACCGGGCGGCCAGCCGCGGACCGGCCCGGGCGCATTTCGGACTCCGGCCGGACGTGCCCACGTTGTTCGTGTCCGGCGGCTCCCAGGGCGCCCGCTCGATCAACCTGGCCGTCGCCGGCGCGGCGAAGGAGCTGGCCCAGGCCGGGGTGCAGGTGCTGCACGTCATCGGAGCCCGCAACGAGCCGATCTCGGTGCCGAACGACCTGCCGGTCCCGTACGTCACGCTGCCGTACCTGTCGGAGATGGAGCTGGGCTACGCCGCCGCGGATCTCATGCTCGGCCGCGGTGGCGCGATGACCTGCGCCGAGGTGGCCGCGATCGGCCTGCCCGCGGTCTACGTGCCCTACCCGCACAGCAACCAGGAACAGCGGCGCAACGCGCTGCCGGTGGTCGAGGCCGGCGGTGGGCTGCTCGTCGACGATGCGGAGCTGAGCCCGAACTGGATCGAGCGGAACGTGATCCCCCTGGCCCGCGACCCGCAGCGGCTGGCCGCGATGAGCGCGGCCGCGGCGGCGTACGGGCGGCGCGACGGCGACGAGGCCCTGCTCGACTTCGTATACGAAGCGGTGTCCCGATGAAAGGTCTGTGCTGAGGATGGCAACCCTGAACACCGCCGAGCTCACCCCTGCCGGCACCCTGTCCGCCGAGGACCTCGGCGCCGTACACCTGATCGGGGTGGGCGGAGTCGGCATGAGTGGGCTGGCCCGGCTGCTGCTCACCCGGGGCATCCGGGTCTCCGGCAGTGAGCTGCGGGAGTGGCCGGCGTTGGCCGGGTTGCGTGCGTTGGGCGGCACGATCTACATGAGCCACGAGCCGGGCAACCTCGACGGCGTCGACACGGTTGTCTACTCCACGGCGATCCCGGCCGACCACATCGAACTGGTCGAGGCCCGACGGCGGGGACTGCGGGTGATCCACCGCTCGGAGGCGCTCGGTGCCGCGATGACCGGCCGGCGCACGATCGCCGTGGCGGGCACCCACGGCAAGACCACGACGACGTCGATGGTCACGCTGATCCTGCAGCACGCCGGCCAGGACCCGTCGTTCGTGATCGGCGGCGAGATCTCCGAGGCCGGATCGAACGCCCATCACGGCAGCGGCGAATACTTCGTCGCCGAAGCCGACGAGAGCGACCGCTCCTTCCTGCTCTACCGGCCGTTCGCCTCCATCATCACGAATATCGACGCCGATCACCTCAACACGTACGGCGATTTCGCCGGGCTGGCTGCCACGTTCGCCGACTTCGCGCGCCTCACCGACCCCGCCGGCTTCGTCGTGACGTGTGCCGACGACCCGGGCGCCCGGCGGATGGCGGAGATCCTGCGGGCCGAGGGCCGCGACGTCTTCACGTACGGCGTGGCCGACGACGCCGACCTGCGCATGTCGGAGGTCACCTCGTCGGTGCACGGGGTGCGCTACCTCGCCGAGCTCGACGGCCGTTCGCTGGGCGAGATCCGGCTGCCGGTGCCCGGTCACCACCTCGGCCTCAACAGCGCCGCAGCGGTGCTCACCGCGGTGAAGCTCGGCCTGCCGCTGGACTCCGCCGTGGCCGCGCTCGCGGCCTTCCCCGGGGTCCGGCGCCGGTTCGAGCGCAAGGGGGCGGCCGGCGGCGTGCGGGTGTACGACGAGTACGCCTACCATCCGACGTCCATGACCGCGGCGCTGCGCACGCTGCGCGAGGTGGCCGCCGACGGGCGGCTGATCGTCGTCTTCCAGCCGTACCGGGTCTACCGCACCCGCGACCTGGGGGCCCAGCTCGCCGAGGCCCTCGCGATCGCGGACGAGGCGGTGATCCTCGAGGTCTTCGGCCCTGGCGAGGTACGCCAGCCCGGCGAGGGCGGTGCGGCATTGACCGCCGCGGTGCCGCTGCCCGCCGATCGGAAGATCTTCGTCGACTCGTGGGACGACGTACCGGCCGAGGTGGCCAAGCGCGCCCGCACGGGCGACGTGGTGGTGACGATGGGGGCGCCGCCGATCTCGCTGATGGGCGACGAGTTGCTGGACACCCTGGCGCGGCGGGACACCACCGGCACGACCACCACGACGACCGGCACCACGACGACCGCCACCACGACGACCGGCGTCGATCCGGAATGACGCCGGGCCCGGCGGGTGGCCGGCCCGCGGGGTCGGCCGGCGGTCGACGGGTC
>DASVMV010000047.1:0-5344 GCA_036384155.1 Micromonosporaceae bacterium | reverse complement strand
CCGCCCGGCGCCGGGCGCGCCACCGGGCGCCGGCGCGCGCCGACGAGCCGCTCAGTCATAGCCGGGCCGCCGGTACGCTGGCCTCGTGTGGACCAGGCGCGGCGGTGCCAGCCCGGTGATGGTCGGGCGTGATCAGGAGCTGCGCCGGCTGGCCGGGCTCGTCGGCACCGGCACGGCCGAGGTCGCGTTGATCGCGGGCGAGCCGGGCATCGGCAAGACCCGACTGGTACGGGAGCTTCTGGCCGCCTTGCCGCCGGACGCCACCGTGCTGGTCGGGAACGCCGAGCCCGGCTCGCTGGCGCGCCCGTACGAGTTGCTCCTGGACGCCATCGACGGCCGGGCGGAGGTGGACGAGGCGAAGCTGGCTGCCCTGGCCGATCCGGCCCGCAGTCCGGTTGAGCGGCTGCACACCGGGCTCGCGATCGTGGCCGACCTCGTCCGCGACGCCCCCGCGGTGCTCGTGTTCGAAGACCTGCACTGGGCCGACTCGGAGAGCGCGGCCCTCTTCGAGCGGCTCGCCGACCAGTCCGGTCCCCGCCTGCTCATCGGCACCTACCGGCCGGACGAGGTGACCCGCCGCCAACCCGTCGCCGCGCTCCTGGCCCGCATGGAGCGCCGGCACGCCGTCACCCACGTACGGCTCGACCGGCTCACCTCGGCCGACACCGCGACGTTCCTGGCCTCGGTCACCGGTCGCCCGGTGCCGTTCCGGGCGGCCGCGTCGCTGCACCACCGCACCGGCGGCAACCCGTTCTTCCTCGAAGAGCTGCTGCGCGAATGCTCCGACAACGACCTCGACCAGCTGTGCGACCTGCCGCTGCCGTGGAGCCTCGCCGAGGTGCTGCGGCGCCACATCGACGAGCTGGCGCCGGCCAGCCAGCGGATCGTCGAGGCGGCGGCCGTCCTGGGCCACCGCATCCCGTTCGACCTGCTCGCCGCGGTGACCGGTGCGGCCGAGGACGACCTGATCGCCGTGCTCCGCGACCTGGTGACCCGGGGGGTGCTGGTCGAGTCGGGCGAAGACGAGTTCAGCTTCCGCCACGCGCTGGTCCGCGAGGCCATCACGGGGCAGATGCTCGGCCGCCAGCGGCGCCGGCTGCACGAGGCCGCGCTGGACGCGTTGCTGGCCGGCGGGGGGTCCGATCCGGCGATGGTCGCGCACCACGCTTGCGCCGCCGGTCGGTACGCGGAGATGGTGGCGGCCGCGCGGCGCGGCTGTGCCCTCTACCTGTCGATCGGCTCGGCCTACCAGGCGCTGCAGCTGGCCGAGATGGGGCTGGACGAGGTGGCCGACGACCGGGAGCTGCTGGCCGGGGCCGCCCGGGCGGCCTGGCTCGCCGGCCTGCTCGACGACGCCGTCCGCTACGCGCGGCGCTGGCGCGCGGTCGCCGACACCCTCACCGACCGGGCGGATGCCCTCTATCTGCTGATCCGCCTGTCCTGGGAAGCCGACAGCCGCGACGAGATGGCAGCGCTCACCGACGAGGTGGAGACCCTCGTCACCCAGCTGCCGCCCGGCGCGGACCAGGCCCGGGCGATGACCGCCGTGGCCCAGTCGATGCTGCTGCGCGACGACATGGACGCCGCCGTGGAGTGGGCCGATCGGGCGCTGGCCCTCGCCGAGCAGTTCGACCTGCCCGAGGTGCGGTTGGCGGCCTTGGTGGAGAAGGGCTCGGCTCTCGCCGACCGGCCCGCAACGGCGTCCGCCGGTGCGTCGATGCTGGCCGGCCTTGTCGACGAGGCGGAGAAGCGGGGCGAATGGGTGCTCGCCGCGCGGGCGCTCAACAACCTGATCCAGAACGTACCGCCGGCCTCCGCGGCCGAGCGGGCGGAGCTGCTGGAACGGATGCGGGTAGACGCCGAGCGGGCCGGCTTCGAATCCCTCGCCGTGGCCGCTTACCACCAGGGACGGGCCCGGCTCGCGATCCGCGACGGCGACCTGCACGCCGCCGTCGCCGCGCTCGAGGAGGGTCGCCGGCGCGACCGGTCCTACGTGCGGCCCGGCCGGCAGGCCGACTACCACGGGGTGTTCCTCGGCGGACTCTACCTGGAGGCCGGCGAGCTCGACCGGGTCGAGCAGATCATCGATGACCTGCGGCCGATTCCTCAGTCGGTCCCGCTCACCGTGCCGGGTCTGGCGTTTCACGTCGCCTGCCGCCGCGGCGACGTCGCCGCGGCCGAGAAGCACCTCGACGAGGTACTCGCGGCGCTGGCCGATCAGGACTGGCGCAGCGGGTCGCAGGCCCACGACCTCATTTCGGCCGCGCTGGCGGCGGCCCTGCCGATGGCCCGGATCGAACAGATGCAGCGCGAGCTGCTCGGCCCGGACGTCTGGGACGACTACCGCCTGCTGGTCGACGCCCAGGTCGCCGAGGCGCGCGGCGACACCGCCGCGGCGTTCCGCGGCTACCGGGCGGTGCGCGGCTCGATGGTCGTGCCGCCGTCGGTACGCGGCACCGCTCACCTCGGTGCGGCCCGCTGCCTGCTGGCCACCGGAGAGGCGACCCAGGCCGCCACCGAGTACGCGGCCGCGGCCACCCTTCTCGACCGCTGGGGCGGCTGGCGGCTGGACCAGCTCGACGACGTCCGGAAGCACCTGGGCATCACCTCCGCGGACGGCGTCCGCGCAGTGTCCGGCACGGCCGCGCTCACCCCGCGCGAGCGCGAGGTGGCGCTGCTGATAGCCGATGGGCTGAGCAACAGCGAGCTGGCCCGCCGGCTCTACATCTCACCGAAGACGGCGGCGGTGCACGTCTCGAACATCCTGCGCAAGCTCGGCATCGCCTCCCGGACCGACGTCGGCGCCCTGATCGGCCACGCTCGCTGAGGACGGGCGTTGATAGCGACATCTGTGATTGACCTTGGGCCGAGGTGGGAACGTCGATGGGTACCTATCTCGGGCGCTGCCCGGCTCGGGCAGCACCTCGACCTGACCGGGGGGGATCATGGGGTTTCGACGTTCCACCGTCGCCGGGCTCGCCCTGTTGACGTCCATAACGCTGGCCGCCGCCGGCTGCGGCGTGCCGATCATTTCCGGCCGGGGTTCGGACAAGTCGCCGACGCCATCACCGACGCCGGAGAAGCCGGCGCGGGAGGTGCTGACCACCTCGACGAAAGACACGACGACATCGACGTACAAGTTCACGATGACGGCCGGCGAGGGGATCGCCGAGGGTGCCGCCGACCCGGCCGCCGGGAATGGAAGACTGGATTTCGCGTTTGTCAGCCCCGAGGATCGGCTGAAGATAACGCTCAACATCCTGTCCGTCGGGGGTGAGGCGTGGCTCAAGGTGGATCTCGGCCGCGCGGCCAGCCTGCCCGACGCGCCGAAACTCCCCAAGCAGTGGATGCGGCTGGACAAGTCGAAGGTCGAGGATGCCGACGAGCTGGACTTCGGGCAGGGCGACCCGCTTGAGGTGGCGGAGGTCTTCGAAGCGATCACCGAGGTGCGAAAGGCGGGCGAGCGGCTCTACGACGGGACGCTCGACCTGAGCCGGGCGACGGATGCCTTCATGGTCGACGAGGACCACGTCAAGGCACTCGGTACCAAGTCCTCGGCCATTCCCTTCTCGGCCACAGTGGACGAAAAGGGGCGGTTCGCTTCGTTGGAGATCAAGGTTCCCGCTGCCCGCGATTTCGAGGCCGCGACCTGGAAGGCTGCCTACTCCGACTACGGCGCGACGATCAACTTCACCAAGCCCCGGCCCGGCGAGGTCGTCCCGGCGACGAAGGAGGCGTACGAGATCTTCAACGGCTGAGCCGGTCAGAGGCCGTAGAGCCGGCGGTAGCGGCTCACCAGCCGCCACTGCAGGAGGACCGCGGCGACCGTCAACAGCAACATGACCACGGTCGCCGCGGCGGCGTAGCCGTACCGCAGGTATTCGAAGGCGTTGCGGTAGACGAACAGCGACAGGTACGTCGTTGCGTACGGCGGAGGCCCGCCGTCGGTCACGACCAGTGCCGGCACGAACGACACCTGGAAGCTGAGGATGGTGTCCCGCAGCAGCAGGAGGACCAGCACCGGCGCCATCAGCGGCAGGGTAACGCGGCGGAACACGTCCCAGCCGGTGGCGTCCTCGATCGCCGCGAGCTCGTAGACGTCGGCGGGCAGCGCCAGCCGGGCGGCCAGCAGGATCACGAAGGTCTCGCCGATGGTGAACAGGCTCATGAGGATGATCGCCGCCCGGGCATCGACCGGATCCGTCAGCCACTGCGGCGGCGTGCGCCCGAACACCGTCAGTCCGTTCTCGCCACCCAGGCGCAGCAACTGGTTGAGCGGGCCCTGTACGGGATTGAACAGCCAGAGCCACAGCAGCCCGTACGCGATCTCGGGCACCGCCGTGGGCAGGGCCGCCGCCGTACGGGCGGTGCCCACCGCCGGCGCGCGGCGGTGCAGCAGCAGCGCGAGGGCGAGCGCGATGAGCAACCGCAGGGGTACCGCGATCGCGGCGAAGACGACCGAGTTCACCAGCGCGATGCGGAAGGCGTCGGTGCGGGCCAGCTCGACGAAATTGCCCAGCCCCACCCACCTGGGCGGGTTGATCAGGTCGTAGTCGGCGGCGGCCAACGCGATCGTGGCGGCGGCCGGCACCAGCACGAGCAGGGTCAGGCCCAGCAGGTAGGGCGCGAGCATCAGGGCCAGTTGCCCGCGCCGCGCGTCGTCGGGCCGGCTCATCCCCGCGGCACCCGCCGGCCGGTGGCGGCGTCGAAGAGGTGTACGTCTCCGTGCGCGCTCACGCGCACCGCGGCACCCGCCGGCGGGCGGTCGGCTGTCCGTACCCGGGCCACGACCGGGTGCCCGGCGGACCGCAGGTAGACGTACGCGTCCTCGCCGGCGACATCGACCCGCTCCACGCTGGCCGGCGTGCCGTCGGTGTGCTCCGCGGGTGCCAGGCGTACCGCCTCGGGGCGCAGCCCCAGCAGGTGCGCGCCGGACGGTTCCACGCCGGGGACCCGCAGCGGCCCGTCGGCCGGCAGCAGGTTCATCGCCGGCGACCCGACGAAGCGGGCCACGAATGTGGTCTGCGGCGTACGCCAGATCTGCTCCGGCGTCCCGACCTGCTCGACCTGTCCCTGCCGCAGCACAGCCACCCGGTCGCCCAGCACCAGCGCCTCGGTCTGGTCGTGGGTGACGTGCAGCATCGTGCTGCCGACCCGGTCGTGCAGCGCCCGGAGCTCGGCGCGGGTCTCCACCCGCAGCTCGGCGTCCAGATTGGACAGCGGCTCGTCGAGCAGGAAGACGTCCGGCTCGCGGACCAGCGCCCGGGCCAGCGCCACCCGCTGCCGCTCGCCACCGGACAGCTGCCCCGGCCGGCGGTGCAGCAGGTCGGCGCAGCCAACCGCG
>DASVMV010000046.1:0-4136 GCA_036384155.1 Micromonosporaceae bacterium | reverse complement strand
TCGCTTGGTCAGGCGGCGCAGACGCTGCGTGAGCAGGCATCCCGTTACGGCTGCGGAGCGTGCCGCCACCCGATCCCTACGTGTCGAGAATCTATTATAAATGCATTTCCTGAAACGAATGACAAATTGCCCTGCCCAGCCAGAAGGGACTCTCGTATAGTGTGAACCAGGCGCGCTAACTGATCCTAGTTCATTACAAAGACCGACAACAATAGTCTGCTGGTTTCGTATTTCGAGTGGGGAGATCGCCATGCGTGGTTGGGACTGGGGCTGACAGGTCTGTCGGCCAACGCCGACAAGGCATAGGCTGGCGTGCACGGTCCGCGATCACCGACTGACTGTCGGCAGAGGGGAGCGGCGTGACCCGCCGGCGCGACAGCGACGCGACCGATCGACTGCTTCGGCAGTTGGTCGGTCTTGTCGTGCTAGCCGCTTCGCTAGCCCTCCTGCCCGCCTTGGGTGTGGCACTCAGCTCGGCATCGCCAACTCCTCGCTTGCTCCCAACTCTGTTGGCCCTGATCGGTCTGACCGCCATCGCCAGCTTCGCGGCTGTCTACGTCCGGATTCGTTCCTCCCGGTCCATCATCTCCTGGACGGGCGTGGCGATGATCATCAGCCTCGCGGCTGCGCCTTTGAACTGGGCGATCATCTGCACCGCCGCGGGAGTCGTGATCGCCAAGACGCTCTCGCGTATGGCGCCACTTAAGATCGCCTTTAATGCTGCGAAAGACACGGTGGTCGTTGCCACGAGCGGTGTGACCCTCTTTGCCCTGCAAGTGACAGGCCCATTGCAGCAACCGTTGGACTACATGGGCGCACTGGCGTTGGCATATCTGGCAGCGGTTGTGATGGATGAGATCCTTGCCGCCCCGGTAATTGCCGTCGCTACGGGCACCGGCGTTGGCAAGCTGTTCCGGGACAAGCTGGACCTCCGACTCACAGCACGGGGCATCCAGTTACTGGTCGCCCTGCTCGTCCTGGCCGCGTTGCAGCAGGACCCGCGACTGTTGATCGCGCTGCCGCTGCTCCTCTGGCTCCTGCATGTCACCTACGCGAACTGGGTGCGGGCCCGCGAGGAGCGGACCGCGTGGCAGCGGCTGGCTCAGACGACCGACGAGCTCAACGTTGTCGACCTGGACGAGGTGCTCTCGACCGCGGTGACCCGGGCGGCGGAACTCTTCTCGGCCGACGAGGTGGAGGTCGAACTCACCGACCCGCGGGAAGCCACCCTCGCCCGTGGCAACAGCGGGGCGATCTCGTTCCACGGCCCGCCCGCCGACGCTCCCCCCACCACCGGCACCGACGTGCCGACGACGCTGCGCGGTCACGATAGGGGCGTCGATGTCGGCGTCCTCCGGCTGCGGTTCCACGGCCCGGTCCGGCTCAGCGACCGCGAGCAATACACGCTGAGCACGTTCGCCTCGGCGCTCTGCACCGCCATCCGGAACGCGTCGGCGTACGCCGAACTCGCCCGGATCTCCGCCCGGCACGCGCACGACGCGGCGCACGACCCGCTCACCGGGGCGGCCAACCGGCGACAACTGCTCGAGCGGGGGAACGCGCAACTCGAGCAACAGCGGGAGAGCGGGCTGTCGGCGATGCTCCTCATCGACCTGGACCACTTTAAGGAGATCAACGACACGCTTGGCCACCCGGTCGGCGACCAGGTGCTGATCCGGATGGCCGAGCGCCTGCACACGAGCGCAGAGCCGGGCGATCTGGTGGCCCGGCTAGGAGGCGACGAGTTCGCCGTTCTCATGAGCGGGCTGTCCGCCCCGGCGATGGCCGCCCACCGGGCCCAGCGCCTGATCGGGTCGCTGCACGAGCCGGTCGAGCTCGATGGCCTGCGCATCACCGTCGAGGCCAGCGGCGGGATCGCCGTCGCGCCCGGCTACGGCGGCATCACCGAACTGCTGCGCCGCGCCGACGCGGCCATGTATCAGGCGAAGCGGGCCGGCCGGCGGCTCGCCACCTACGACCGCCTGGGTGACCGGGTGGACGCCGGCCGGCTGACCCTTGGCGGCGATCTTCTCCGGGCCGCCGATCGGCCGCCGGTGGCAGTGGACTTCCAGCCGATCGTCGACCTCGCCACCGGCGAGGTCGTCGCCGCGGAGGCGCTGGTGAGCACGGCGGAAGCGGGCGGGGCGGACAACGACCCGCAGCGGCCCGGCCGCCTGCCCGCCCTCACCGACCTGGTGTTCGACGAGGCGCTGCTGGCGGTCGCGACCTGGCGGGACGCGGGGGTCGATCTACCGGTCGCGGTGAACGTGTCCGCCGGCAACCTGCTCGATCCGCGCTTCTCCGGCGCGGTGCTGGCCCGGGTACGAGCCCACGGACTGCCAACCGAGCGGCTCATCCTCGAGCTGACCGAGGCGTTGACCATCAGTCAACTGGAAGTGGTCGACCGGGTACTGGGGCAACTGCGCGACGGCGGGGTACGGCTCGCGCTCGACGACTTCGGCCACGGCAGCTCGTCGCTGTCCCTGCTCTCGCGCATTCCGATACACCAGCTCAAGGTCGATTCCAGGTTGGTGGCCGACATGGCGTCGTCGCCCGAGGCGACCGCAGTGATCCGCTCCACCGTCGACCTCGCCCGCAGTTTCCACCTCGATGTCATCGCCAACGGTGTGGAGAGCGAACCGCAGCGCCGGGCGCTCTGGGAACTCGGCTGCAGCGCCGGACAGGGCAACATCTTCGCGCGGCCGATGCCCGCCGCACGGCTGCTGGCCGTCGTACAACGCGGATGCGACGGACGACCTGGCAGCCTGGCACCACCGCTGCACGAGTCCGGCGCCGTCATCCGGCTGCCGTCCGCCCGCCGGCGTAACGGACAGGTCCACCCGGAGCGTCTGCCACACTTGCCCGCGTGATCTGGAAGCCGACGGGTTGGCGCATCCGGTTGCCGGTCGACCGGCTGGCCGTCGACCTCCTGCTGTACGGCCTCTCGGCGGCGTTCGCTGCGATCACCGCCGTTTCGTCCACACTGGCACCGCATCGGGCCTGGGGGGCGATCGCCGCCGCAGGGTACGTCGTCGCGGCGCTTGCCGCCGCCGCTCAACTAGTCGGCCGGCGGTTCAACCCGGACGCGCGGTGGACCGGCCCGCCGGGGCGTTGGGTCGTGCTGGCCTTCACCGCGGCCACGACCGTAGTGGTGCCGCTGGCCCAGCAGGCGATGCAGCGCGCGGCCGGCCGGAGCGATCGGGCGCAGGAGGAGGTGGTGGTCGTCGAGCACGCCGCCGCCCGACTGCTCGATGTCGGTATGCCCTACCTGAGCCGGGACGAGATCGCCGCGCTGCCGGCCGGCGAGCAGTTGCTCGGCTACGTGCCGTACCAGCCGGGAATGGTCCTGTTCGGCCTTCCGCGCGCGCTGGCCGGTGCCGGCTGGTGGACCGACGCCCGGGTCTGGTTCGCGCTGGTCACGGCTGTCGCCCTCGCTCTCGCGGTCCGGATGTTACGGCCCGCGCCGGGCGAAGTGGTCCTCCGCGCGGTGCAGGTGGCAGCCGTGTTTCCGGTGTGCGCGCTCACCCTGGCCACCGGGGGCGACGACCTTCCAGTGCTCGCGCTTTGTCTACTGGCGCTCACGCTGTGCGCCAAAGGACGGTACGGCCGGGCGGGTCTGGCGGTCGGTTCCGCCGCCGCGCTGAAGCTCTTCGCCGCGCCGGTG
This sequence comes from Micromonosporaceae bacterium, assembly GCA_036384155.1. Classification (GTDB taxonomy): domain Bacteria; phylum Actinomycetota; class Actinomycetes; order Mycobacteriales; family Micromonosporaceae; genus DASVMV01. The sequence goes on along the minus strand of DASVMV010000046.1, from coordinate 472 downwards.
CTCGCCGTTCTTCTGGTGCACGCCGTCACGCGCGGTCGGCGGGCCGCGGGCCGGCTCGCGGCGGGCGCGATCGTGCTTCCGACGGCGGCGCTCGTTCCCGCCCTGCTCATCGACGCCGCCGCGCTGGTCGAGAACGTCGTCCGGTTCCCGGCGGGTGAAGGGCTCGTCGCCAGTCCGGCCCGCTCGCCGCTGCCCGGGTACCTGATCGCTTCGGCACTGCCGGCCGGCCGCCAGATCGCCACCGCGGTGCTGGGAGCCGCCGCGCTGACCATCGCCGTCGGCCTGGTGCGTCGTCCGCCCCGCACCGCCGCAATGGCCGCGCTGGCCGGCGGGTACGGGCTACTCGGCGCGATCCTGTTGATGCCGTCCACCCGCTTCGGCTATCTCCTCTATCCGGTCGCGATCCTGGCCTGGTCGCCGGCGCTTCGGTCGGCCACCGCGCCGACTGGTGTACCGACCGTGCCGTCGACTG
>DASVMV010000045.1:0-9173 GCA_036384155.1 Micromonosporaceae bacterium | reverse complement strand
GCGAGCAGGCGGCGGCGGCCGGCCTGGCCCGGGTGCGCGGCGACGGGTTGGTCGTGCTACTCGCCGATGCGCCGGCGGAGTCTGACGCGGTGACCGGCGCCGGAGGTACGAACCTCGGACGCGTACGCGACACCGACCTTCAGGCCGTGGCCAACGCGCTCTGGAGCGTCGGCGCCGAGGCGATCGCCATCAACGGGCAGCGGCTGACGGCGACGTCGACGATCCGCGCCGCGGGCGGTGCCATCCTGGTCGACTTCCAGCCGGTGCTGGGCCCGTACGAGGTGTCCGCGATCGGTCCCGGCCGGCTCGCCAGCCGGTTCCAGGACACCGACACGTTCCGGCTGTTGCGCCGGCTCGCCGAGCAGTACGGGATGGACGTTCGGGTGCGGTCGGTTGAGGATCTGGTGCTTCCCGCCGCCGGTGAGCCCCAGCTGCGGTACGCGACCCCTGCGCCGGCTCCAGCCTCCGGGACGCCCGGACCATCCACCACGTCACGTGGCCCAGCCACCGGGGCGTCACCGACCGCGTCGGGAGGGGACCGATGATCGCTGTACTGGCCCTGCTGGTCGGGGTGTTGCTGGGGGTCTTCCTGGACCCCACGGTGCCCCCGGCACTGCAGCCCTACCTGCCCATCGCGGTCGTGGCCGCCCTCGACGCCGTGTTCGGCGGGGTACGGGCCAGGCTCGACGGCATCTTTGACGACAAGCAGTTCGTCATCTCGTTCGTGTCCAACGTTCTGGTCGCCGGCCTGATCGTTTACCTCGGTGACCAACTCGGCGTCGGCGGTCAGCTGTCCACCGGCGTGGTCGTGGTCCTCGGCGTGCGTATCTTCGGTAACGTGGCCGCCATCCGGCGGCATTTGTTCCGGGCGTAGGTGGTCGGCGTGGGTGACGAGCACAAGGACACCGGCACCGGCTGGCCCCAGGAGCGGCCGGCCGCGGGTCCGCCGCCGGCTGCGCCGGTGGATCCGGACACTGCCGCTGACGCCGCGGGCGCAGCCCAGGCGACCGGAAGCGGAGCCGAGGTCGGCGAGACCGACACCAAGGTGCCGGACCGCGACGGGACGGCCGAGGCCGAGGCGGACGAGGCCGCTGGTGAGCCCGGCCGGCAGCCGTCGGAGGAGCCCATCCGGCGCCGCATCGGTGCGGCGGGCCTGGGCATCGCCATCCTGTTGGCGCTGCTGGGCTTCACGCTCGCCGTGCAGGTGCGAAGCACCACCACCGACGCGCTGTCCTCCACCCGGCAGGAGGATCTGATCCGCATCCTGTCGGATCTCGAGGCCCAGGAGCGACGTCTCAACCAGGAGATCACCCGCCTGGAGGAAAGTAAGCAGCAGCTCGCCTCGGGCGCCGAGGGCCGGCAGGCTGCCCTGGAGGAGGCCACCCGGCGGGCCGACGAACTGGGGATTCTCGCCGGAACGCTGAAGGCTCGCGGTCGCGGCCTGTTGGTGCGCTTCGCCGACGACCCCAAGCCGATCAGCGCCTCGGCGATCCTGAACGCGGTGCAGGAGCTGCGGGGGGCCGGCGCGGAGGCGATGCAGATCAGCGGGGGAGATGGTACGGCGGTGCGGATCATCGCCTCCACCTACTTCGTCGATGACGGCAACGGGATCAACGTGGCCGGGAAGCGGCTGAGCGGGCCGTACACCATCGCCGTGATCGGCGACCCGACGACCATGAACACGGCGCTCAACATTCCGGGCGGGGTGGTCGCGTCGGTCGACGGCGACGGCGGTAACGTGATCGTCCGGGAGCGCGAGGTGGTCGACGTCACGGCGCTGAGCGAGCCCACTGATCTGCAGGTCGCCCGACCGGTCTCCTAACCGGATGCCTGGTGCGGGCCGGCCGGCGGTAAGCGATCACTCGGAGCGACGGAGGACCGTCTGTGATTCCTGAGGACCTGCGGTACACGGCCGAGCACGAGTGGGTGGCGGGCGACGGCGCCGGTCCGGTGCGCGTCGGCATCACCCACTTCGCCCAGGACGCCCTCGGCGACATCGTCTACGTGCAGCTCCCGGACGAGGGATCGACGGTCGAGGTGGGCCAGGCGCTCGGCGAGGTCGAGTCGACCAAGAGCGTGTCCGAGATCTACGCACCGGTGTCCGGCACGGTCACCGCCCGCAACGAGGAGTTGCTCAACGCCCCGGAAACGATCAACAGCGATCCGTACGGCGCCGGTTGGCTGGTCGAGATCCGGCCGAGTGACCCGGCCGCCCTCGACGGTCTCCTGACCGCCGATGCCTACCGCGAGTTGACCGAGAGCTGAGCGTACCGCGGCCGGGAGCGGTTGTCTGAGCGTGCCCGGTTGCCCACGCATATCCGTGCTGGCTAGGCTCGCCCAGTCGACCGAGATGCCAACTAGTTGCGCGTTGCGGACTTGCCGACCCGGCACGGGGGAGCTGCCGCCGGACCCGAACAGGCCGGCGGTGGAGCCCCTAACACCCCGACGCCGCCCGAAACCGATCCCGTGAGGTGGTCCCAATGACGCGCCCAGACGACGAGTTCCCCCCGCTCGACGTCACGTCAACGCTCAATCTCGGCTCTCTTGACGAGGTGCTGGAGGGACCGGACACCGAGATCGTGCCGGGCCGGATGGCGGTCTCGCTGCCGCCGGGCATGGCCCTGCTCGTGGTGCGTCGCGGCCCCAATGCGGGTGCCCGTTTCCTCCTCGACCACGACGTGACCACCAGCGGTCGGCACCCGGACAGTGACATCTTCCTCGACGACGTCACCGTCTCCCGGCGCCACGCCGAGTTCCACCGCGAGGGCGGCACATTCACCGTCCGCGACGTGGGCAGCCTGAACGGCACCTACGTCAACCGGGAACGGGTAGAGGCGGCCACCCTGAGCAACGGGGACGAGGTCCAGGTCGGCAAGTTCCGCCTGGTCTTCATCGCCGGTCCTCGTCCCGTGGACACCGGGCGGGGGTGACGGGCGCCCGGGCCGCAGGGATGAGCGACGGCGCGGCGGCGCGGTCCACCACCACGGGGCCGGCGTCGCTGATGAGCATCGGTGAGGTGCTGGCCCACCTGCGCCCGGAGTTTCCCGACACCACGGTGTCCAAGCTGCGGTTTCTCGAGGCCGAAGGGCTCGTCGAGCCGCAACGCACTCCGGCCGGTTACCGCAAGTACAGCTGGGACGATGTCGCGCGATTGCGTTACGTGCTCACCGCCCAACGGGACCACTACCTGCCGCTGCGGGTGATCCGCGACCAGTTGGCGGCGCTCGACCGGACGACGCCGGCGGTTCAACCGCCGCGGCCGGCCCTGACCGCGGTCGGGTCGACCGGGACGCCGCCGCCACCTCCTGCGGGGACCGATGGACCGGACGGCCGACTGACCCGCGCCGACCTGCTGGCCCGCAGCGGGCTCGACGACGCGCTGCTGGCGCAGGTCGAGGCTCTCGGCCTGGTGGCGCCCCGCGCTCCCGGCTGGTACGACGCCGACGCGCTCAGCGTCGCGTATGCGGTGGCGGGCCTGGCACTGTACGGTCTGGAACCTCGGCACCTGCGCGCCTTCCGGAGTGCGGCCGACCGGGAGGCGGGGCTGTTCGCCCAATTGGTGGCGCCGTTGGCCCGCCAGCAGGATCCGGTGGCTCGCGCCCGTGCCGCTGAGACGGTGCGGGAGCTGATCGGACTTTCCCAGCAGCTGCACGCCGCGTTGCTGCGGGCCGCGCTCCGCGAGGCGTCAGGCCGCTGAGGCCGGCTGCGGGAAAGATCTACCGGGACGGGCGTGCCGTAGGCTCTGGAGGGTAAGCCTTCTGATGCGGACACAGCGCCGGAGGCGCGCAGCGGACGTGCGTCTCGTGTGCCGTGTACCGTGCAGGAAGGATCGGTGCGCGGCAGGACGACAGCGACACGGAGGCAGCGGTGCGCGAGCTGAGCGTGGTCGGGGTTCGGGTGGAGCTGCCCAGTAACCAGCCGATCGTCCTGCTCAGAGAGGTCGACGGCGACCGTTACCTGCCGATCTGGATCGGTGCGGTCGAAGCCACGGCAATCGCGTACGAGCAGCAGGGGGTCAAGCCGGCCCGCCCGTTGACCCATGACCTCATGCGCGACATCCTCACGGCGCTGAAGGCGCCGCTGCGCGCCGTGGAGATCACCGAGCTGAAAGAGAACGTGTTCTTCGCCGACCTGTTGATCGGCGACGGACTGCGCGTATCGGCTCGACCCAGCGATTCCATCGCCCTGGCCCTGCGCACCGGCGCGCCCATCCGGTGCAGCGACCAGGTGCTCAACGATGCCGGCATCGTGATCCCCGATGAGCAGGAGGACGAGGTCGAGAAGTTCCGCGAGTTCCTCGACCAGGTGCAGCCGGAGGACTTCGCCGGCTGACTACCAGCGGGCGGTGTCCGCGTATGCGAATGGCGCTCGTTATCGGCGGCGTGTCGGTGGCCGGTGGCTGAGCCGGCCCGGCGTACCGCACTAGGGTAGGCCTTGTCGATGGGTGTACGCCGCCGGAGACGCGCAGCACCACACTGGCGGGGAGGTTGTCCGGATGCACGTGCCGCAGGAGCCTGACCGGGGCTCGACCGACGTCGCCGGACTCGACGCGTCCGCCGCCGGAGGACAGCCCGACACCGTCGGCTACCGCGGGGTGGCCGCGTGCCACGCGGCCGGCATCAGCTACCGGCAACTGGACTACTGGGCCCGCACGTCGCTCGTCGTACCGAGCATCCGGGACGCCTCGGGATCGGGCACCCAGCGGCTGTACTCCTTTCGCGACCTCGTCGTGCTCAAGGTGGTCAAGCGGTTGCTGGACGCGGGTGTTTCGCTGCAGAACATCCGCAGGGCGATCGAGGCGCTGCGCTCCCGTGGCGTGGAGGATCTGGCCGGTATCACCCTGATCAGCGACGGCACGACCGTCTACGAGTGCCGTTCCGCCGAGGAGGTTGTCGATCTGCTCCAGGGCGGTCAGGGAGTCTTCGGCATCGCCGTGGGGGGCGCCTTCAAAGAGATCCAGGGCTCACTGTCTCAGCTGCCGGCCGAGCCGGCAGGCGGGGCCACACCGGACGAGGGCGCGGGGTCGGGCACCGAGCAGGACCTCGGTGACGAGTTGGCCGCCCGCCGGGCCCGCCGGCGCGCGGGCTGACCGGCGCCGCCTCGCCCGCCCGAGATCTTCACCACCCTCCTGGCCGCCGCCTGGGCCGCCGCGTACGGCCTGGTGTCCCAGGTGATGAGCGGGGCGGCCGACGAGGCCGACCAGGTCGGGCCACCGTGGTGGGTCGGCGAAATGGTGGCGCACGAGCCACCGGATCGGCCGCGAGGTGCCCGACGCTGCGGGGCAGCCGGGAGCCGCAGCGTTGCCCCGGCACGAGCAACCGGTGAACGTCGAACGTCGTGGATCCTGGTAGCGTGGGCCCTGCCGGTACCACCCACGCGGGAGAGACCGTCACCGGGCGAGCCCGGCACGGCGCCGAAGGGGCAAATCCTCCCCGGAACCTCTCAGGCAAAAGGACCACGTGGGCAGGCGACTCTGGAGCCCATGCGCCCCACATGGCCGCGACAGAGGGGGAGGCCGACCCGTCGACCTGTCCCCGGGAGCGCCCATGACCGCACAGTTCGCCGCCCGCCACATCGGTCCGGACGCCGACGCTGAACGCCGCATGCTGGAGACCGTCGGCTACGGCTCCGTCGACGAGTTGATGGACGCGGCCATCCCCGAGGTGATCCGCTGGCACGGCACGCTCGACCTACCGGCGCCGGCCACCGAAGTGGAGGCGACCCGGGAACTGCGGGCGCTCGCCGCCCGCAACACCGTCGCCGTGTCCATGATCGGGCTGGGTTACTACGGGACGCACACGCCGCCCGTCATCCGCCGCAACGTCCTGGAGAGCCCGGCCTGGTACACCGCCTACACCCCGTACCAGCCCGAGATCAGTCAGGGCCGGCTGGAGGCGTTGCTCAACTTCCAGACCATGGTCACCGACCTCACCGGGCTGGCCACCGCGAACGCTTCCATGCTCGACGAGGGCACCGCGGCCGCCGAGGCGATGACCCTGGCCCGGCGGGCGTCGAAGAGCAAGAGCACGGTGTACGCCGTCGACGCCGACACGCTGCCCCAGACGATCGCCGTGATCGCCGGCCGCGCCGAGCCGCTCGGTATCGACGTACAGGTGGTGGACCTAGACGCGGGCGAACTGCCGGCCGAGTTCTTCGGGCTGCACCTGCAGTACCCCGGGGCCTCCGGCGCGGTACGCGACCACGCCCCGCTGGTCGAGGCCGCACACGCCGCCGGTGCCCTGGTCACCGTCGCGGCGGACCTGCTCGCGCTGACCCTGCTGCGCCCGCCCGGCGAGATCGGCGCGGACATCGCCGCGGGCACCACGCAGCGCTTCGGCGTACCGATGGGCTTCGGCGGCCCGCACGCCGGCTACCTGGCGGTCCGTGCGGGCCTGGAGCGGATGCTGCCGGGCCGGCTGGTCGGCGTGTCCCGCGACGCCGACGGGGCGCCCGCGTACCGGCTGGCCCTGCAGACCCGCGAGCAGCATATTCGCCGCGAGAAGGCGACCAGCAACATCTGCACCGCGCAGGTGCTGCTCGCCGTGATGGCCGGCATGTACGCCGTCTATCACGGCCCAGCCGGGCTGCGCGGGATCGCGCAGCGTACCCACGGCCTGGCGGCACGGCTCGCGGCCGGTCTGCGCGCCGGCGGGGTGAGCGTCGCGGACGTCGCGTTCTTCGACACGGTGACCGCGACCGTGCCCGGCCGGGCCGCCGAGGTGGTGGCGGCGGCCGCCGAGCGGGGCGTGAACCTGCGCGAGGTCGACGCCGACCGGGTTGGCGTCGCCTGTGACGAGACCACCACCGCCGAGCACCTGGCCGCCGTGTGGGCCGCGTTCGGGGTGTCCACGCACACCGGCCCGGTCGACGACGCGCTTCCGGCGGTCCTGGCCCGCACCACCGACTTCCTGACCCACCCGGTGTTCCGCACCCACCACTCCGAGACGGCGATGCTGCGCTACCTGCGCCGGCTGGCCGACTTCGACTATGCACTGGACCGGGGCATGATCCCTCTGGGGTCGTGCACGATGAAGCTCAACGCGACCGCCGAGATGGAGCCGGTCAGCTGGCCGGAGTTCGCCCACGTCCACCCGTTCGCGCCGGACCCGCAGACCGCGGGCTACCGGGAGCTGGTCGCCTCCCTCGAGCGGTGGCTGGCCGAGGTGACCGGTTACGACGCGGTCAGCGTGCAGCCCAACGCCGGTTCCCAGGGCGAGCTGGCCGGCCTGCTGGCGATCCGGGCCTACCACCGCTCGCGCGGTGACGAGGCACGTGACGTGTGCCTGATTCCGTCATCGGCGCACGGCACGAACGCGGCGAGCGCGGTGATGGCCGGGATGCGGGTCGTCGTGGTCGGTTGTGACGCCGACGGCAACGTCGACCTCGTCGACCTCGACCGCAAGATCGAGGCGCACCGGGGCCGCCTGGCCGCGATCATGGTCACCTACCCGTCCACCCACGGCGTGTACGAGACCGGAATCGCCTCACTCTGCGCGAAGGTGCACGAAGCCGGCGGCCAGGTGTACGTCGACGGCGCCAACCTCAACGCGCTGCTCGGCTTCGCCAAGCCCGGCGCCTTCGGCGCGGACGTGTCCCACCTCAACCTGCACAAGACGTTCTGCATCCCGCACGGCGGCGGTGGGCCGGGCGTGGGGCCGGTCGCCGCCCGCGCCCACCTGACGCCGTTCCTGCCCGGCGATCCGCTGACCCGGCCCGAGGGCCGGCCGGCGATCTCGGCGGCCCGGTACGGCTCCGCCAGCATCCTGCCGATCTCGTGGGCGTACCTGCGGATGATGGGTGCCGATGGCCTCACCCGGGCTACCGGGGTGGCGGTGCTCGTCGCCAACTACGTGGCGGCCCGGCTGCGCGCCCACTATCCGGTGCTGTACACCGGCAACAAGGGCCTGGTGGCGCACGAGTGCATCCTCGACCTGCGGCCGCTGACCAAAGCGACCGGGGTGAGCGTCGACGACGTGGCCAAACGGCTGATCGATTACGGGTTCCACGCGCCGACGATGTCGTTCCCGGTGGCCGGCACGCTGATGGTGGAGCCGACCGAGAGCGAAGACCTGGCCGAACTCGATCGGTTCTGCGATGCGATGATCGCGATCCGGGAGGAGATCGACAAGGTGGGTGCGGGGGAGTGGCCGGCCAGCGACAACCCGCTGCGCAACGCGCCGCACACGGCGGGAATGGTCAGCGCTGACGAGTGGCCGCACCCGTATCCGCGGTCGGTGGGGGCGTATCCGCGGGGAGTGGACCGGGCGGGGAAGTACTGGCCGCCGGTCCGGCGGATCGATGGCGCGTACGGTGACCGTAACCTGGTGTGCGCCTGCCCCGCGCCGGAGGCGTTCGAGCGCTGACCACCCGGGTGGGGCCCGCCGCTGGCGCGCCCAGCGAAAGGGCTGCGGCCTCACACCGCAGCCCTAGGGTTCGGAAGCTGTCAGGCGGGAACGGCGTGGCGGGCCGGGCCGCGGTGGGGTGCGATCGTGCGCCCATCGGGAAGGAGCTCGCCGGTGTCCTCGAAGACGATCACACCGTTACAAAGCAAACTCCAACCCTGCTCGGGGAAGCAGGCCACGACCCGGGCGGCTTCCCGATCGGTGGCCTCCGCCGAAGGGCAGTTGGTTTCGTGCTGACACATCGAGTTCTCCGGACCAGTGGGGGGTGCTGTGGCATGGTTCACATGACCAGTCACGCACGCTACTACTCCCTACAACGCTATTTCGAGCAGGGCCACGCACCAACTCCTAAGAATCCCCCCTTCGGGTGAGTCACATGGGTCCACTCGTCGACGAAGGCGTCCGGCCGGAGCTTGCGGCGCCCCCGGCCGCCCCGGTTGCCTGTGCCGGCGGGCGGGCGGAGTGGTCCCGCTTGGCGTGGCGGTTGGGTGACCCCGGCGACCCGGCCGCTCTCCTGGAGGACTTCCTGGCCGACCTGGGCTTGCCGGTACGCGACCTCGCCCGCGGCCCAGCCGCGGCGCCGGCGCAGCATCTGGCGTCGGAGCTGTGCGGAGCAGCCGTGTTCGTGTCGGCCGCCGCGGGAGCCAGGATGGCCGGGGTGCCGGATGGGCCGGCGACCCCGGTGCCCGCCCTGCCGGACCTTGTCGCCGTCGCCTACCGGCATCGCCCGGAGGGCGGCTCAGGGCGGGCCGAGCCGGGCGGCGGTGCCCT
>DASVMV010000044.1:0-20071 GCA_036384155.1 Micromonosporaceae bacterium | reverse complement strand
GCACCACCCGGCCCGAAGCGAGCGCCTTGACCTCGGCGGTCGTGCCGTCGGCGACGATCCGGCCCTGCCGGACCAGCACGATCCGGTCGGCGTACGCGTCGGCCTCCTCGAGGTAGTGGGTGGCGAAGAGGATGGTCCGGCCGGCTCGGGCGTCCTGGCGGATGGCCGCCCAGAACTCCCGCCGGCCCTCGACGTCCATTCCGGTCGTCGGCTCGTCGAGCACCATGAGGTCCGGGTCGGGCAGTAGCGCCAGGGCGAACCGCAGCCGCTGCTGCTGGCCGCCGGAACACTTGCCGACCAGCCGGTCGGCGATGTCGGCGATGCCGGCCCGCTCGAGCACCTCGCCGACGGACCGGGCGTGGCTGAAGAAGGACGCGGTCATCCGTACGGTCTCCGCCACCGTCAGGTCCTTCAGCAATCCGCCGGTCTGCATGACCGCGGCGATGCGCCCGTGCGCGATCGCCGCGGCCGGCGGCTGGCCGTAGACCCGCACCGTGCCGGCGGTCGGCCGGGCCAGGCCGAGCAGCATGTCGATGGTGGTCGTCTTTCCGGCGCCGTTGGGGCCGAGGAAGGCCACCACCTCGCCGGGTTGGATGTGCAGCGAGAGGTCGTCCACGGCCCGCACCGGGCCGAAGGTCTTCGTCAAGCCGGTCAGCTCCACGGCCGGGCTGCCGGAATGGGCCGGCGCCCGCGATCCGGGCCGGGTCGTGATGGTCGGTGTCGTCATGCCGATCAGCCTCGCGCGGCGACGACCCGGCCTCCCGCTCCGCGCGTCACCTTCCGCCCGTGACATTTGTCAGGCCCGACCGGACGCGGCGCGGCCCCCGGCGAGGCCGGGGCCCGCGGCCGGATCGACATGCCGCAAGCCCGGACGTTTCACCTACGCCGCGAGGGTTATCAGCACAGCAACGACAGCGGAGAGGACCGCCGATGGTTGCCGTGGGCTACACCCTGATGTGCGAGCAGACCGGGCCGAAAGAACTGGTCGAGGACGCCGTACGCGCCGAAGACGTGGGCTTCGACCAGGCGGTCATCTCCGACCACTACTACCCCTGGCTGGAGTCGCAGGGCCACTCGCCGTACGCCTGGTCGGTTCTGGGCGCGGTCGCGCACGCCACCTCACGGATGCAGCTGATGTCCTTCGTCACCTGCCCCATCCGCCGGTACCACCCGGCGGTGGTGGCGCAGAAGGCGGCCACCCTCGGGCTGCTGTCCGACGGCCGGTTCACCCTCGGGCTGGGCGCCGGCGAGAACCTCAACGAGCACGTCGTCGGCGGGTGGCCGCACGTGCAGCAGCGGCACGAGATGTTCGAGGAGGCGCTGCAGATCATCCGGCCGCTGCTGGCCGGCGAGACACTGAGCTACGCCGGCGATCACTTCGAGGTGCCGGAGGCGTACCTGTGGGACCGCCCGGACGACCCGGTGCCGGTGGCGGTGGCCGTGTCCGGTCCGTCGTCGTGCTCCCTCGCCGCCGAGTACGGCGACGCCGTGGTGGCTGTCGAGCCCAAGGAGGAACTGCTGCAGCTGTTCGAGGAGGGTGGCGGCGCGGGGAAGCCACGCTACGGCCAAGTGGCCGTCTGCTACGGCCCGGACGAGGCCGAGTGCCGCAAGATCGTGCATGATCAGTTCCGCTGGTTCGGTCTCGGCTGGAAGGTCAACGCCGAGCTGCCCGGTCCGGAATCGTTCGCCAGCGCCAGCCAGTTCGTCCGCGAGGACGACGTGGCGCAGAGCATCCCGTGCGGGCCGGACGTCGAGGCGCACGTGGCGGCCGTCAAGAAGTTCGCGGACGCAGGCTTCACGCACGTCGCCCTGGTGCAGGTGGGCGCAGAGGCGCAGGGGATGTTCCTGGACTGGGCCGGCGAGCAGCTGCTGCCCCGGCTGCGGCAGGTCTGAGACGCGATGCGAATCGGCAATGTGGAAGTCCGTCCGCTCGGCGGCGGCCTCGGGTGCCTGTTGATGATCCTGTTTTCGATCCTGGCGTCGGTCGTGCTGACCGTGCTGGTCAACGCCGTGTTCTGACAGCGCCCTCGGCCAACCAGGCGGCGATGAGGTGCCGCTCGATGGAGTCGGTCCGGGGGCGCCGCACGGCGATCAGGGCCGCCAGTTCGTCCCGGGTGAACCACCGGGCCTCCGCCAGTTCGTCCCGGTCTACGGTGATGTCGTCGCTGAGCGCCCGAGCCCGGAAGCCGACCATGAGGCCGGCCGGAAAGGGCCACGCCTGCGACCCCTGGTAGGTCACCGGGCCGACCGGCACGCCGGTCTCCTCGGCCACCTCGCGCCGGACCGCGTCCTCGAGGCTCTCCCCCACCTCGACGAAGCCGGCGATCGTCGCGTACGCGCCCTCGGCCGCGGCGCTGGGCCGTCCCAGCAGGCACCGGTCCGGCCGGCCCGCGGACTCGACGAGCGCGATCACGGCCGGCTCGATGCGGGGGAAGAGCAGCCGGTCGCAGCCGGTGCAGGCCCGCACGCTGCCGCCGTGCGCGGGTTCGGTGACCGCGCCGCAGGTCCCGCAGAAGCGCTGGTTGCGGTGCCAGTGCAGGATGCCGCGCGCGTGCGCCAGCACGCCGGCCTTGGCGGCGCTCAGGCCGGCGACGATCCGGCGTACGTCGGTCGTGCCGGCTGCCCCGGCCACCGCGCACGCCTCCGCCTCCTCCAGCGCGGACAGATCAACGGCGAACACGCCCGCCTCGCCGTCCAGCCCGAGGAGCACCGGATCCGCCGCGGCGGCGAGCACCCGCGCGGCCGCTGGACCGGAGAGGGTCAGCGCGCGGCCGTCCCGCAGCAGGCAGTGGTCCCGCCACAGCGGGATTATCCGGGCGCTCGGCGCGGCCAGCGTCGCGTCCACCCAGCCCGGCTGCGTACGACGGCCGCCAGCCCGGTCGAGCCACCCACCCGTGTACGCGAGGGTCTCAGGCTCCATCCGCCCCTTTTCCTTCCGTTGCTCCGGTGTCCAGATGGACCGGCCGCTCGAAGAAGGTCTCCAGCACGACAACCGTCTCGGTGCTCGCCACACCGTCGATGTCGTAGATCCGGCGCAGCACCGATTGCAACTCCTCGGTACTGGCCGCGCGCACCTTCAGCAACAGGGATGAGGCGCCGGCGACGATGTGCGCCTCCTGCACCCAGGGCAGGGCGCGCAGCGCGACGGCGGTGGCCGGACCACCGATCCAGGCGTCCGAGCCGACCAGAACGAACGCCAGCACCGGATAACCGACCGCGCGGGGGTCGACATCTATCGACGTACGCCGGATCGCTCCGCGCTCGCGCAGCTTGCGGACCCGATCGTGGGTGGCCGCGGTGGACAGCCCGGCCGCGGCGGCCAACGCGGCGTACGACTGGGTGGCGTCTTCTTGCAACGCCGCGAGGAGGCGGCGGTCCACCTGATCCACTCGAGGAGCGTATCCGGTTCGGGGCTGATGGCACCAGGCCGATTGGCCTTCTGCGCTCGCGGACCTGAGATGAACCTCGAGCGGCCCGGTAGGGGTCTAGCCGAAGGCGAGGTCGATGTCGCCGATGACCGGGTAGTGATCGGAGGCGACATCGGCCACACCTCCCCGCAGCACCGTGCAGCGGCGGGTCCGGGCCGCCAGGGCCGGGGTGCCGAAGAGGTAGTCCAGGCGCATGCCGGAGAACTCGGCGCCCCCACCGTGGCGGGTCGGGGCGGTTTCCGGCTCGCCCTCGCCGGCCCGCCGGAACAGGTCCACCAGGCCGGCGCGGTCCAGTGCGGAGACCGCCCTACTGTCCACGGTCGACGAGGCTCGCCGCAGGTGCCGGCTCCGGTATTCGGGCGGTAGGCGTCGGATCCGGTCCCGGTGGTCGGTCCACGGATCCAGCGTGTTCAGGTCGCCCATCAGGAGGGTCAGCTGGTTCGGGCCGCGGCCACACGCCGCCGCCGCCCAGCGCGCCTCGACCAACCGTCGGGCACCCGAGTAGGGGAACAGGTGCGTGCACAGCACCCGCAGGGGACCTCCCGTGGTGCCGACGACCACGCGCTGCGCCGCGTGGTGGAACGGCCGGCGTACGGGTGCCACCCCGGCCACCCGCCCGGGCGGCCGGACCAGGATCGCCACCGGCTGGCCGAACCAGGAGCGGGCCGGGAAGGCCCGCATCCTTACCGCTTCGGCGAGTTCCGGCATCCGGCCGGCCGCGGGCAGGTCACCCAGTTCCTGCAGCCCCAGCACGTCGGGCTCGACACTGTTGATCACCGAGGCGATGTGGTCCAGTCGGCCCGACGTGCGCCCGTTCCGTCCGCCGTTCTTGATGTTGTACGTCATCACCCGCAGCGGCACTGCGATCGGCTTTCTATCCGGGCCGGTCTGCCTTCGCCAGTTCGTCGTCGAGCCGGTGTACCTCGTCGGCCGCGATGCTCGGCCGGTTTTCTTCCGCCAGGTCGGCGTTGGGCCGGATCACCCAGTACAGGAGACCGACCAGCAGCGCGGTCAGCAGGATGGCCCCCATGACGTCGCTCGGGTGGTGCATCCCGCGATACATCCGGGAGGTGGCGACAATGACCGGCATGATCACGGCGAGCGCCACGGTCAGCCACCGCCACCAGCGGTGGGTGCGGGGCATCACCAGGATTGCGATGGCGGTGTAGAGGCACAGCGTGGCGGCGATGTGCCCGGACGGGTACGACGACGTCGGCAGGTGACCGTCCAGTTGCCCAACCTCCGGGCGGGGCCGCCGCACCGCCGCGGACAGGGCGAGAAACAGGCTCAGCTCGCCGAACATGGTCAACACGATGAAGAGCACCGGCCGCCAGCGGCGCCACACGGCGAGGATCAACGGGCAGAAGATCAGCGAGACCAGCAGGATGGCGTGGGTGTCACCGGCCTTGCTGGCCCAGTAGCTCAGGTCGTTCAGAGCGGGCGTGCGGCGCGCTCCGAACCATTGGGGCACCACGTGGTCCAGCCGGTCGATGACGCTGCCCCCCGCGTAGTAGCTCACCAGCATGCCGAAGCCGTAGAGAAGGCCGAACACCAGCACCCAGCCGGTCAGGAGTTCGGCCACCGCCGCCCGGGGACGGGGCACGATCTCGTCCTCGTCCGGCGCCGGCGCGACCTCCTCCGCGGCTTCCGGCTCGAGACCCTCGGTCACCGGGGGCACCGGCCGGCCGCGCTCGAGGCGCCACAGCTGGAACGCGTACCCGGTCACCCCGAGCCAGGCCAGCCCGAGCAGCCACGCGCCCAGGACGTCGGAGACGAAATGCACACCGAGGGCGATCCGGGTGAGGCCGACCAGCACCACGATGGTCGCCACCAGCCCGATGGCGAAGCGCCGCCACCGCCGCGGGACGGCCGGCAGGAACACCAGCAGCAGGGCGCCGTAGGCCACGATCGACCCGAGGGCGTGTCCGCTCGGGAAGCTGCTTCCGGCGTACGCTCCGATCGGCACGTTGACGACCGGCCGCAGCCGCTCCACCAGCGACTTCAGGGCGGGGTCCAGGAGTAGTGCGCCGAGGCCGGTGACGATCAGGTAGACCGCCAGCCGGCCCTGCCGGCGGATCAGCAGGCCGACCGCCGCGACGGTGACCAGCCAGATGATGATCGGCCGCCCGCCCAGACTGGTCACCGCGTTCAGCACGGTCACCAACGGGCCGTGCGGCGCGACGACGTGGTTGAACCACGCGGCGACCCCGCGGTCGACCGCGAAGAGCGGCCGCCAATGGACGCGTACCAGCATGAGCAGGACGCCGAAGCCGACGCCCGCCGCGACGACCAGGACGAGGCCGGCGAGGCTGCGTTCCGCGAAGTGCCCCAACGGCCGGCGCAGTAGTGATCCGGCCTCGCTCCGCCGGCCGGCCTGGGTCCGCTCATCTGTATGCATGGCGAGGCGCTTTACCCGATTCCTGCCCGCCGTACACCGGGGGCGGCTAGAGGGCCGTCATCTCACCGGTGTCGTAAATACCTTCTCGCGTGGCCTCGGGCTTCCAGAGGTCCGGCTCGGCCGGCTCCTCCACTCCGATCCGCAACGCCTCGAGTTGAGCGGCGAACGCCAACCCGCCGAACAGGGCCATCCCGGTGAGGTTCGCCCAGAGCAGGAGCGCCATCATCCCGGTCAGCGCACCGTAGGTCTGCCCGAAGCTGTCGCTGAACCCAACGTACGCGGCCAGCATGAGGCTCGCCAACCACCACAGCGCGGTGGCGATGGCAGCGCCGAAGAACAGCCAGGACAATGCCGGCTGCTGACGCCGCGGCGCGTACCGGAAGAGCACCGCCACGGCGAGCACGGTCAGGCCGAGGCTGAGCGGCCAGCGACCCACCCCCCACGCGATGTCGGCGGCAGGGCCCCACGCGTAGTGCCGCTCGACCGACTTGCCCATCGCGCCGCCGCCGACCAGGATGAGAAAACCGATGAGCGCCGGGGCACCGGAGACGAGGGTGAGCACGGCGGCCCGGCCGTACTTCTCCAGGGCCGGCCGGTCGCGCTCGACCCCGTAGATCCGATTCGCACCCCGCTCCACCTGGGCCATCGCGGTGGCCAGGGCCAGGATCCCGGTCACCAGGCCGAGCGTCAGCGCCAGCTCACCGGCATGCTCGGTCCGTTCCCGATCGGTCAGCAGATCCTGTACCACCGGGTCGCTGACCCCGGGCGTGAGGGCCATCACCGTATCGGCGACGACCTGGCCGCCCGTTTTCGCGCCGAGGTCGCTGATCAGACCGGTGAGCGCGATCAGGAACGGCACGACCGCCAGGCAGAGCTGCAGGGCGAACGCCCGGGAGTGGCTGAAGCCATCGCCGTACCGGAACCGGACGAACGCGTCGCGCAGCAGGTGCCAGCCGCCCTGCCGGCGGAGCGTGTGCCAGGCGTCGTCGGCCGAGAGCTCCTCGTCCGGCATGCACCGGGTCTCCGGCACCGCGCGGGTGCTGCTCACTCCTGCTCCCTGGTCCGCTCGACGAGCTTCTCGCCCCGCTCCCTCGCGGAGTCGACGTCGACGGACAGGTCCGGCTCCTCCTCGGGTCGGGGCACGCACAGCCAGAGCGCCTTCGGGCGGACCTCGGCCCGGAGCACACGACCGGGCTCGATCACGTCGCCGTCCAGCTCGCGAGGCTGCGGGCGGTTGCTCGCGACGACCACCTTCTGCCCGCGGAAGGTCTCCATCCGGGGCACCCGGCGACGCCGGCGCGCCACCGCCCAGCCGAGCCGCGCCCAGTGTCCGATGGTGCGGGGGGTCAGCACGGCCACGTCCAGACAGCCGTCGTCGGGTTCGGCGTCGTGCAGGAGTCGCATGCCGCCCTGCAGCCGGCCGACGTTGGCAACCAGGACGGTACGCGCGCGACGGCGTACCGGCCGGTTGTCGTCCACTTTGATCGACACCCGCATCGGCCGGTCGCGCAGGTGGCGGACGGCGCCCATGACGTACGCCGGCCAGCCGATCCGCGCCTTCGTCGTCTCGGACGTGGCCGCCAGCATCTGGGCGTCGAATCCCATACCGGCCATGACGGCGAAGACCCGACCGTCCACTTCCCCGACGTCGAGCAGGCGGCGGCCCTGCTCGATCGCGACCTCGATGCCCGCGGCCAGGTCACCGGAGAGCCCGAGGTTGGCGGCCAGCAGGTTGCCGGTGCCGCCCGGCAGGATGGCGAGGGCGACGTCGGTGCCGACGAGGGCCGTGACGCAGGACATGACGGTGCCGTCACCGCCGCAAACGAATACGACCTCGGCCCCCGCCTCGACCGCCTGGCGGGTCTGTCCCTCGCCGGGGTCATCCACCGTGGTTTCGTACCAGAGGGGTTCGGGCCATCCGGCCGCCGCCAGGGCATCGGTCACCGTCCGCCGCAGGTCGTCAAGGTCCGGCAGCTTGGCGGGGTTGACCACCACGGCGGACCGCACTGCGCGGGCAGCCTCTCGCTCGTTCACGGCGCTAGTGTGCAGGACGTAGGACCTAACGGCTAGCCGGCACGGCGTGAGCTTGTCCGCAGCTATTTCGGGTTTAGCCGGCCCGCGCCCCCGCCGGGGTCCCGCCACTGGTTGGCGCGCTCGCCGCGGCCGGCGCGTTCGGCGGTTTCGGTGATCCGCTTGGCACGGGTCTCCGCCCGCTTGGCCTGCACGATCCACTCGAGGATTGCGCGCCGCACCGACCGGGGGAAGTTGTCCCAGTGCTCACGCGAACCGGGACGGGCGGCGAACGCCGCGGCGAGGTCGTCCGGTACGACGAGGCCTTCCACCTCGTCCAACCGGGTCCAGGACCCGCCGGCCTTGGCTTGCTCGACGACGCGCCGCCCAGCCGGTCGCATCAGGCCGGCCGCCTCCAGCCGGGCCACCCGTTCCTTGTTGGAGCGCGCCCAGGCGCTGCCCGGCTTGCGGGGCGCGAACCACAGCATGCTGCGGTCGTCGTCGAGCTTGCGGCCCTTGCTGTCCACCCACCCGACGCAGAGCGCCTCTTCCACGGATTCGTCGTAACTGATCCGCGACCGACCGGTGTGCTGCTTCCATGACACGAGCCAGACGCCGGTTCGTCGCTGGTGGTTTTCCGCCAGCCAGCGCCGCCACTGCTCCCGGGTCTCGGCGTGTACCCGGTCCGCTTCCGGCACTGGGGTGCTCATGCTCTCAGGGTAGGGCCACGGCGACGGATGTCGCCCCGCGGCCGGCCGCCGACCTGGCCAGCGAGTGGCGGGACGTCGAGGGCATCGCCGCCGATCGTGCTCCTGCACGGGCTGGCCGTGGCCAGCCGGACGGGATGAGCGCCCTCGCTTAAGCTGTGCCGGTGACGAGGGCCGATTCCCCATTGTCTCCCGAAGAGCAGGCCGCCACGGCTGGCGAACGAGCGCAACTGGAGGCGTTTCTGGACAGCCAGCGGCGAGAGGTCGTCGAGAAGGTTGCCGGACTGTCCAATCAGGATATGCGGCGCCGCCTCGTCGTCTCACTAACCACGCTGGGCGGTCTGCTTAAGCACCTGGCCGCCGTCGAACGAAGCTGGTTCCAGCGCCGGCTGGCCCAGCGGCCGCCGGACCAGATCGACGGCTACCCGGTCGGGGACGATGGGAGTTGGGCGATCGGCCCGGACGCGACGCTCGCCGAGCTGATCGCCGAATATGAGGCTGCCTGTGGCGAATCCCGGCGCATCGCCGCCGGATTCGCGCTTGACCACGTGGTGACTCATCCGCGACTGGGTCGGCTTTCGCTGCGGTGGGTCTACCTCCACATGATCGAGGAGACCGCCCGGCACGCCGGTCACGCCGATATCCTGCGGGAGCAGATCGACGCCGGCTCACCCGGTCACGCCGCCTTGCGGAGCGCCACTTCGACCCGGTGACGTAGGTCCGGCAGGTCTAGCCCGGCTTCGGTGAGCACCAGCGCGCCCAGTCCGTTGCCCTCCCTGATCAGGCCGAGCAGGAGGTGCTCGGTCCCGATGTAGGTGTGCTTCAGTCGCAACGCCTCGCGCAGCGACAACTCAAGCACCTTTTTCGCGCGGTCGGAGAACGGGCCACCGGCACGCCGGCGGCGGCCCAGTACGCCGCGTCGGGGCGGCTCGTCGGCCGGCCGCAGCGCACCCGCGCCGAAGGACTGCTCGATCTTCGCCCGCACCTCGTCGAGGTCGATCCCGATCTCCCGCAGCGCCGCCGCGTCCGCCTCGCCGAGGACGCGGGGACCGCGGCCGACGTGCCGTTCGACCCGGGCCCGCAGGTCGCCGAGGTCGGCCCCCGCCTCGCGCAAGACCCGCGCCGCGAGGCTCGCCTCGTCGGCCAGCAGGGCGATCAGGAGGTGCTCGGTGCCCACCTTGTCGTGGCCGAGCTTGCTCGCCTCGGCGCGCGACTGGTTGACCGCCGTCCGGGCGCGGTCGGTGAACCGTTCGAACATCATTCCTCCCGTGACCCGCCGACCGCGGGGCGGTGGGCGTGTTTCTTGTGGACCGCCTGCTTGCTCACCTCGAGGGCGTCGGCGATCTCCTGCCATGACCAGCCCTGCCGCCGCGCGTTGTCGACCTGCACGACCTCGAGGCTCTCCAATAACCGACGCAGGGCGAGCACGGCCCGCAGCCCGACCCGGGGGTCCTTGCTGCCGGCTGCCGCCGCGAGGTCCGTCGCCTGATTCATGTCGTCAACATAGATTGACGCTATCGGCGTTGTCAACCCCGGTTGACGGATTCCCCGCTCGCGGGCCACGGCGAAAGCCGCGTGCGGTCCGGCCGTGCACGTGCCTAGACTGGCTTCGTGCCCAGTCGTACGCGTCGATTTGCCGGCCCCCGGGTGACCGGTGGGCCATCGACGCTGCGCTGACCCAGTCAGCGGCACGCGCCCTCGCAGCAACCGCGAGAACGCCCCCGGCCACGGCCGGGGGTTTGTCGTCTCGTATCCACCCTCTCCTGCCTGCGAGGAATTCTCATGACCACGCTCACCCCGGACCAGCTGCAGCAGGCGCTCGCCCTGCGCGACCTGACCGACCCGGCCGCCGGGGATCATGCGCTCCAGCACGTCGTCGCCGCGATCGAGAATGCCCTGCGCGGCGCCTGGCGGATCCCGGTACGCCGTGACCCCGGACCGCGCATCGTCCCGATCGCCGACAATTACGACCGCCTGCGGTACCCCATGGATGCGGTCACCCGCGACCGCCGCTACACCCGCTACGTCGACGGCGAGCGCATGCTCCGCTCGCACACGACGGCGCGCATACCGGCCCTGCTCGCCCGGCTAGCCACCGAGGGACCGGATGACATCCTGCTCAGCGTGCCCGGTATCTGTTACCGCCGGGACGTGATCGACCGCACGCATGTCGGCGAACCGCACCAGCTCGACCTGTGGCGGGTGCGCCGGACCGGGCCGCCCCTGGCCGAAAGCGACCTGGCCGAGATGGTGTCCGCCGTCGTCCACGCCGTCCTGCCCCGCAGTCCCTGGCACACGCCGCCCAGCAGCCATCCGTACACCGAGCGGGGGCGCGAGATCTACGCGGGCGACGTGGAAATCGGCGAGTGCGGCCTGGCCCATCCGCAGGTGCTCGCGGCCGCCGGTCTGCCCGCCGGGGCGAGCGGGTTGGCGATGGGCCTCGGCCTGGACCGGCTGGCCATGCTGGCCAAGGGCGTCGACGACATCCGGCTGCTGCGCTCGCCCGATCGGCGAGTGGCCGGGCAGATGCGCGACCTGTCGCCGTACCGGCCGGTGTCCGCCATGCCCTCGGCGACCCGCGACCTTTCCATCGCAGTCGGCGACGACCTCGACGGCGAGTTGCTCGGCGACCGGGTGCGGCAGGTCCTCGGCCGGGACGCGGACGCGGTCGAGGAGGTCGTGATGCTCGACGAGACCCACTACGCCGAGCTTCCATCAGCCGCGCGGAAGCGGATGGGCATGCGCCCGGGGCAGAAGAACGTGCTGGTGCGCGTCGTCCTGCGTGACCTGACCCGCACGCTGACCGCCGTCGAGGCCAACGCCATCCGGGACCGGGTCTACGCGGGGCTGCACGAGGGAGCGGCGTACGAGTGGACGACCAGGTCGGGGTAGTCAGATCAACCGGATGCGGTTCCGGTCGGTGTATCCAACTGCTCCACTGTCTGCGGGGTCAGCTCACCGAGCCGGGCGATGATCACGTCGGCTAAGGCGAGTGCGTCGGGCGGCGGCGGATAGACCGGGTGGGGCACCGCCACCACGGCCATGCCGGCGGCGGACGCCGAGCGGAGCCCGTTGGCCGAGTCCTCGACGGCCGCGCACCGGACGGCCGGCACGCCGAGGCGCCGCGCTGCCTCCAGATAGACGTCTGGTGCGGGTTTGCCGGCAGCCACCTCCTCCGTGGACAGGGTGACCCGGAAGTCGCCGGTCAGCCCGGCGGAGTCAAGCACCTGCTCGATCAGCAACCGCGGGGACGAACTGGCCACCGCGAGCGGGACGCGGGCCCGCATCCGGCGTACGACGTCGACCGCCTCCGGCATCAGCGGCAACGCCTGGCGGTAGCGCGCCGCCATCCGGCGTACGACGTCGTCGGCCACCTGCTCCGGCGTCCGGCCCACGCCGAGGTCGACGCTCAGGTACCGGGCCCACTCCGACGTACTCATACCCATCAGCCGCCGCTGGCTGTCGGGCTGCCACGCACCGCCCGCCTCGGCGACGTACGCCCGGCGGACCTCCTCCCACACCGGCTCGGTGTCAACCAGGACCCCGTCAAGGTCGAAAACGACAGCCTCGATCATTCCTCCGTGCTTCCCGATCCCCGCCCGCCGCTAACATCGGGCGATGTTCCAGGGACAACCGCGCCGGCTGGTCTGGCCGGACTGCCACAACGTCCGCGGCCTGGGTGGCCTCCCCACGGCGGATGGCGGCCGGCTACGGCCCGGCGCGCTGGTGCGCGCCGATCACCTGGGCCGCCTGACCGACCAGGGAATGACGGCGCTGCAAGATCACGGCATCAGTCGCATCATCGACCTGCGCAACGAAGCCGAGGCCGCGGCCCCGATCCACCCCTTTGCCGGTACGCCGATCTACCGGCTCCTGCCGCTTATCGATCCCGCTCGTGAGCCGGAACGGGACCTGGTTGCCGAGCGGACGAAGGCCGCCACCTACCGGGGCAGCGTATTGCGCAACGGGCACGCCATTGGCGCCGCGATCGGAGCCATCGCCGACGCGCCAGCCGGCGGCGTGGTCGTGCATTGCGCGGTGGGCAGGGATCGCACGGGCATGATCGTGGCACTGGTCCTCGCCGCCGCGGGCGTACCGGACGAGCTCATCGCCGCGGACTACAGCTACACGGCCGAGTGCCTGCGCAGCGAACATGAGGCAGCGCTGGCGGCGGTGACGGACCCTGCCGCCCGGGCGGCACTCCTGGAACAGCAGGCCAGCCCCGCGGAGAACATCCTGGGCATGCTGCGGGTGGCCACCGAGCGGTACGGCGACGTGCGCCGGTACCTGCTCGGCAACGGCGTCACACCGGCTCAGCTCGATCGCCTGCTGGCGCGACTGCAATAGCCGCGCCTGATGCCGGGACTACGCAAGGATCAGGATGCCCAGGCAGTCCAACGTCGGTGGGCACGGACATCGCGGCCAGGCCGAGCCCGATGAAGCCGAATGCGGCCGGTGATTGCGGCGCGTACACGCCGGGCCCGCGCAGTTGCCCACCGGTGAGGTCCACGACGGCTCCGGCGGTCGGTGGGCTGGACCGCCCGCGAGCCTGGAGAAGCTAAGTGTCGGCGGCCGGGTCTAGCGTCGGGGCATGGTGTTCTGGCAGCTGACCATCGACGCGAACGACCCCGGGCTGCTGGCGCGGTTCTGGGCGCAGGCGCTGGGCTACCAGCCGGTGCCGCCGGCGGAGCCGGAGACGACCTGGCACGCGCACTACCGTGCCCGGCTGGGCGACGAGGCGGCCTTCGACGACCGGCTCTTCGATCCGGCCGGGCTGCGCCCGCCGATCTGGTTTCAGGAGGTGCCGGAGGCCAAGGCGGGGAAGAACCGGCTCCACCTCGACCTCTACCCCAGCGGCCGAGATAACGCGCTGCCAATGGATCGGCGGATCGAGACCGTCGAGGCGAAGGTCGCCGAGCTGGTCGGGCTGGGCGCCAATGTGCAGCGCCGGACCCGACACGACGACCCTGATGACCCGGTCTACTACGTCGTTATGCATGACCCGGAGGGCAACGAGTTCTGCGTCAGCTGAGACTCAGGTGAGACGTACATCGGTGCAATGCTCAACGGGGCCGGCTGCCCGACCCGGAGCAGACCACAACCATCCGCGAGCCTTGGACTTCCACGTCACCGCGGTGACGGTACGGGAGATCCACGACTGGTTCGCATTGCACCGGCAGGGCTGGCGCGGCATTGACAGCCGCGCGGACAACGTTGGGGATCTTGGCCGGTCCCGCGCACCTGGACGTAGCGGCGGACGGTGTGGTGGTCGCAGCCGGCCAGCTCGGCGGCCTTGCGGTAGCTACCGGTCAGGTCGTAGGCGGCCAACATCTCCATGATCTCCTCGTTCGTCTTCACGGACGACCACGTGTGCGGCACGCAGGCCGTGCGGGCGGTGGTTGCCCGTGAGGGAAAGGCCGCCCGAAGCGCGGATCAGCGGTTTTCGGCATGGATCTTGGGCGCCTGGTTCGTCATCGCGCACTGCCTCGTTTCTTCGGCGGTCCGTGGGCAGGACGCGCGGCCGGGCGGTGGGCGCGTTGTCTGCCCACGGCACCCGACCGCGTGTCGGTGTCAGACGGACAGCGGCTCGGCGGCGGGGGCGCGCAGCGGCTTTAGTGCCGCCGACCACGCGATGACCTCGTCGAGCATGGTGGCCAGGGCGCCGGCATGGTGCGGGCCGGGCGTGCAGGTCCCCGGGTCGGTGGGATCGGCCGGGTTAGTGAAAGTGAAGTCGGCGAACATCGACAGGGCTACCTGGGTGTGCACGTCGGCGATCTTCACCTCGGCCATGATCTGGCGCAGCTGTTCGACGGCGCGGGTGCCGCCGTGGATGCCGTAGCCGACGAACCCGGCGGCCTTGTCGTGCCACTCGGCGTAGAGGAAGTCGATCGCGTTCTTCAGCGCCGCGGGGAAGGAATGGTTGTACTCCGGGATGACGAACACGAACCCGTCGAATCCCGCAACGGTGTCCGCCCAGCGGCGGGTGTGGGCATGGGCGTAGCTGGCGAACGCGGCGGGGACCGGCTCGTCGAGCAGCGGCAGGTAAAAGGCCGCCAGGTCGACGACCTCGACGGCGGCTCGGCCGTCGGTGACGGCGGGGTGTGCTGCGGCGGTGTTGGCGACCCAGCGGGCCACCGACTCGCCCCGGCGGCCGGGACGGGTGCTGCCGACGACGACGGCGATGCGGATCACGGTAGGTGTCTCCTTGCTGCGGTGGTGGGGTGCGGTCAGCGGGGTCGGTAGGCGCCAACGGTCTCCACGTGGGCGACGGTCGGCAGTTCGACGCAGATGTCGTCGAGCGCGGCGCGGTAGCGCTGGAACGAGGCGAGCCGGTGGTGCGCGGCGTCACCTGGGCCGCCGTCGGACTCGATGACGGCCAGGAACTGGCCGGTGCCCTCCACCTGGAACGTCTCGTAGCGCAGCCCCGTCGGCCCGGCGCTTTCCAGGTCCGCGTAGACCGCGCGCAGCAATTCGGTGCTGCGGTGTATGTGCTCCGGTTTGACCGTGTAGCGGATCAGCACCCGCATGCCCGGCTCCTTTCGATGTGCTGGGCAGGCCACTTTCATCGGACGGCCTGTATTTCGTAAGACAGCATGTCTTTCATAAGACGCTATGTCAAATGAATGCTAGGGTCGGGTTCATGCCCCCCACGCGGAAGTACGAGCAGCGGCTGCGCGCCCAGGCCGCCGTGGACACCAAGCGCCGCATCCTCGACGCCGTCTACCAGCAGCTCGTCGACGCGCCATCCGAACCGGTCAGCCTGGACAAGGTCGCCAAACTCGCCGAGGTGGCCCGCTCGACCATTTACACGGTCTTCGGGTCCCGTGCGGGCCTGTTCGACGCGCTCGGCATGGACCTACTCCACCGCGGCGGCTTCACCGGCATGGTCCACGCCGTCCTGCAGCCCGACGCCCGGCAGGGCCTGCGCGACGGCATCCGCGGCAACGTGCACATGTACGCGGCCCACCGCGACGTCCTGCGCGCCCTGTTCTCCATGGCCCAACTCGACGCCGACGCAGTCGGCGGGGCGGTCCAACGCCTGGAACAAGGCCGCGCCGAGGGCATGAACGGCCTCGCCCGACGCCTCCACGAACAGCACACGCTGCGCGACGGCGCCACCGCTGACCAGGCCGCCGACGTGCTGTGGCTCCTCACCGGCTTCGACAGCTTCGACCTGTTGTTCACCGGCCGACGACTGTCCACCGACACAGTCACCGCCACCCTGGCCGACACCGCCGAGCACGCGTTGTGCCGGCCTGCGCCGGACACTCGTCAGGATCGAACGACGCGTTGACCGCTGGTCCGCAAGACGCGTAGACCACGGCGACCCGCGTTCCTGATCACCCCGTTGCTGCCCCACACACAATGCGAAGAGTCCTGAAGGCCCGATCGCACTTCAGCGCAATGGGGACGACATGTCCGTGACTGGGGAGGTTCGCCGTCCCGCAACCGGGGAGGGCTCAAGTCCGCGATCGGGGAACTTCCGTTGTCCCCTGACAGCGGGGTCTGGAGGTGGTACACGGTTCCCGACACGGAACTACCTCCCGTGCACGCCGCGGCGTCCTGGTCCACATGCAATGTGATCGCCAGCCCTGAATGGTTCGGCGACGGTTGGAGTGCGTTCCGCGATCTCCTGTTCCGGCGGCCCCTGGCACAGGCCATCGTTGAGGCGAGTCCACGTGTGTGGTCGATCGTTGAGCGCCCGGTCATAGCCCCTTAGCTGACCAGTCACGGCATGATCGAACCTCACTCTCGGCGGCACTTGGTTCGCGCGCAGAGCGGCAGATGAGATGACATGCATCGGCTTCGTTCGGTGTCGCGGGGTCGGTGAGCTGACCCGGAGGGTACGCCGGTCGGGGTATTGACGATCGCGCCGTTTCGGGGGCCTCCTCGGCTCAAACGCAGTGCGTGCTGCGTTGGGACATCGATGTGTCGGAGCTCGAGGAGGCCCTGATGTCGATCGTAGGTGGGGTGGATATCCACCGGAAGCAGTTGACGTTCGACTACGTCGAGCAGGAGACCGGGCGGTGGGAGCGGGGCCGGATCGTCCCGGCCGGCCGGCAGCACTTGGCGGACTGGCTGGTCCGGTTCGAGGGGATGGAGGATGTGCAGTTCGCGATGGAGGGCTGCACCGGGTGGCGGTACGTCGTGGAGGAGATGCGCGCCGCCGGTGTGGTCCCGCATCTGGCCGAGCCAGCGGACACCGCCGCGTTGCGGGGGCGTAAGCGGCGGGCCAAACCGATCGGGCGGATGCGAAGCTGCTGCGTGAGCTGGTGGCGACGGGCCGGCTGCCCAGCTGCTACATCCCGCCCTCGCCGGTGTTGGAGTGGCGGGCCATGTTGGAGCTGTACCACGATCTGCGCGCGCAGCACTCCGGGTGGGCGCAGCGCATCCACGCGGTCTGCTTCCACCAGGGCAGCACGGCGCCGGGGCAGGCCGGGGCAGGCCGGGGTGATCCGCGGCAACCGTGCGCTGCTGGAGAAGATCGTGGGGGACCAGTTGTCGCCGATGGGCCGCCTGCAGGTCAACACCGCCCTGGCCGTAATGGAAGCCCTGGACGAGCATGTCGATCGGCTACGCCGACGGCTGCTGGGCACCGCCCGGCACGTGCACGGCGCCCGCGTGCTGATGCACGAGATGTACGGGGTCGGGGAAGTGTCCAAACGTCTGTGTAAGGCCCTGAAATCCGGACTCGTGGGTTTTCGGAACTGGCGTTCTGAATGCCCTATCCGGAAAGGGGAAAGACATGTCATCAACGATCGAAACGGGGCAGTGGAGATTGCCCGAGACGGACCCGGGTTCCCCCCGGGAGGTTTTCTCGCGCGCCGCAGGCGAAAGCCCCATCGGCCTGGACCGGCCGGCCGGGCCGGGTAAGACGGTCACGATCGGCGGGATCGAGGTCGACGACAGCCTGATCGACGCCGCCGCGGCCCAGCTGCTGGCCGCCGGTGGTCCGGCGAAGCTGACCGGCGCCGACGGGTTCCTGCCCGGCCTGATCAAAGCGGTCTTGGAGCGGGGCCTGGCTGCGGAGCTGACCGAGCACCTGGGCTACCAGGCCGGTGATCCCGCCGGCAACGGCACGGGTAACTCGCGCAACGGCAGCTATCCGAAGACGGTGCGCAGCGAAGCCGGCGCCGTCGAGTTGGACGTGCCCCGGGATCGGGCAGGCACCTTCGTCCCACACCTGGTTCCCAAGGGCCAGCGGCACCTCGACGGCCTGACCGGGATGATCACCAGCCTGTACTCGGGCGGGATGACCGTGCGCGACATCCACCGGCACCTCGCCGCCACCCTCGGAGTGGATGTGCCACCGGCGACGATCTCGACGATCACTGACGCCATGGCCGAGGAGGTCAAGACCTGGCAGAACCGGCCCCTGGACCCGGTGTGGCCGATCGTGTACGTCGACGCCCTGGTGGTCAAGGTCCGCGACGCCAACCTGGTCACCAACAAGGCCGCCCACCTGGTCGTCGGTGTCGACACCACCGGCGCCAAACACGTCCTGGGCATCTGGGTGCAAAACCACGAGGGCGCCAAGTTCTGGGCCGGCGTCCTGGCCGAGCTGCGCAACCGGGGCGTACGCGACATCCTGATCGCCTGCTGCGACGGGCTGGCCGGGCTGCCCGAGGCGATCAACAGCGTGTTCCCGGCCACGGTGGTGCAAACCTGCGTGGTGCATCTGATCCGCGCCAGCATGCGCTACGTGTCCTACAAGGATCGGCGGCAGGTCGCCGCTGCGCTCAAGCCGATCTACACCGCACCCAACATCGAGGCCGCCGAACAGGCCCTGCTCGAATTCGCCGCCTCCGACCTCGGCCAACGCCACAAGGCCACGCTCGCCACATGGGAGAATGCCTGGGCCGAGTTCATCCCGTTCCTGGGCTTCCCACCCGCCGTGCGGAAGATCATCCACACATCCCACGACGGCGAGACGCCCTCCACCTCCCGTCCGGAGGACCATCAAGAACCGGGGACACTTCCCCACCGACGACGCCGTCATCAAGCTCATCTGGCTGGCCATTATGGACATCGAAGACCGGCGGGCCTTCCAACGCTCCCGCGAACGCGGCAAACCGCGCGGCAAGCGAATCGCACCCGGCCGCCTCGTCGAGGGACAGCAGACCCAGGGCTGGTATGAAGCACTCAACACCCTGAGCATCGCCTACCCCGACCGCATCCCAGTCAACGCAATCTGATCAATATCCGGACCAGGCCTTACACAGTGGACTGGACAAGCTCGGGGTCGGGGCGATGACCTCCCTGGCCCTGTGCGCCTGGCTGGGCGGCGCCAACAGGTTCAGCTCCTCCCGGCGAGCGGTCCGCTTCGTCGGCCTGGACATCACCGTGCACTCCTCCGACAACAAGCGCAGCCCCGGCCGGCTGTCCCGGCAGGGACCAGAGGTGCTGCGCTGGTTGCTGTTCGAGGCGGCCAAGACCTCCGCCCGCGGCTGCGCCCCGGGCTGCGGCTACTACACCGCCGTGAAGGAGCGGATTGACGCCAACCGGGCCTGCTTGTCCCAGGCGCGGCGCATCGTCCGCCAGGCGGTACACCTGCTGGCCGACCTCGGCGACGAGGCGTTCACCATCGTCGCCCAACCAGCCGCACCCAGCACCATCTCCCGATAACAGGACGGGGACGGGAATGTGGACCGGGCACCGGCACGCCCGCCGTCACCGATGAGGAGAATCATGCGGCCAGCTCCCGGCACGCACTTGTCACGCCGCCGCCGACACCGGTGTCGCGGACGGCCCAATGAGACTGAGCGGCCGCACCCCCGCGGGCGGGGGATCACCCAATCGATCACCTTGTCGCCAGGCGCGACACGGGCGCCTGAGCACCGTAGGTAAGTCTGGCTGCCACCCGCCCACACCCGACACCCCCACAACCCAACACCCCGTTGACCAGCAGGAGGCCACCACCTCGCACAGCGACACCGTCAACGACCCAGCCGAACCTGCCCACCCCGGCTACTCGATCATTCGCAGGCGTCCGGCCGCGTCAAAAGCGCCTACGGCGTCGCCGGCGCGACCGCGCTACGCGCGGCTCTTGACCCGGGACCCGTTCGCCTGACGATCAACAGCGCCGATCAGGGATAGGCAGAACAGTGGACCATGCCCTCAACCGCGTACCACATCCCCACTATCGGGATAATCATCCCGTCTTGACGATCCCCGTGATGCAGGTAAGTGCGGCCTTTCCGGCACACTGAGAATGGCCGATGATTCGGCGGAATCGTTCGGACCCGATCTGATGCCGCGATGATCGTCCGCCGGAGCATCATTCGATGCCGGCCAGCCGCACCGCGATCTCGAGTTGCCCCATCTTCGCGGCCGACAGGGTGCCGACCTGCTCCACTAGGGCATCCCTGGTCACGGTGACCTGCCACGTACAGAAGATGCGGCCCTGCTGAGGCAACGCCACACGGACCACTCCGGCACGAGCAAGCCCTTCGGCCGGACCGAGCGGGACCTCGATGCCCACGCCGCCGATAGCCGGGCCGGCCGAGGCAATGGCCTGCGCCCGTTTC
>DASVMV010000043.1:0-8508 GCA_036384155.1 Micromonosporaceae bacterium | reverse complement strand
CACGGACTGCTGGTATTTGACCGCCAGGTCACGGCGGACCAGCAACCGTAAGGCGTTGCGGTGCGACCACACCGCCGCGACGCTCGATGTCACAGCCGCCTCCATTTCACGGCACCAGCGAACGGCCGCTGGCTCTCCTGGAAACCATCGTGCTCCCGCCCGGTGGTCGATACTTCACGGGCGCGGAACGCGCAACGCGGCGATGGGGCGCGCCGGCGCCGGCCGCTGACGCGCCATAGGTTAGCAGTCAGTAACACGGGACCGAAACGCGTGCACCGGCGTCTCAACACTCGATCACGTTGACGGCGAGGCCGCCACGGGCGGTTTCCTTGTATTTCACCTTCATATCCGCCCCGGTCTCCCGCATTGTCTTGATCACCTTATCGAGCGAAACCGTGTGCACACCGTCACCGCGCAGCGCCAGCCGGGCGGCCGTGATCGCCTTGATGCTGGCCACCGCGTTCCGCTCGATGCAGGGAATCTGCACCAATCCCCCGACCGGGTCGCACGTCAGGCCCAGATTGTGCTCCATCCCGATCTCAGCGGCGTTTTCCACCTGCGCCGGTGTGCCGTCCATCGCTTCGGCCAGGCCGGCCGCCGCCATGGAACAGGCCGAACCTACCTCGCCCTGGCAGCCCACCTCGGCGCCGGAAATCGAGGCGTTCTCCTTGAAGAGCACGCCGATCGCGCCCGCGGCCAGCAGGAACCGCACCACGCCGTCCTCGTCGGCGGACGGGACGAACCGGGTGTAGTAGTGCAGGACGGCCGGGATGATTCCGGCGGCGCCGTTGGTGGGCGCGGTCACCACCCGGCCGCCGGCCGCGTTCTCCTCATTGACGGCCAACGCGAAGAGCGTCACCCAGTCCATGACCCGCAGCGGGTCGACGGCGAAATGCTCGGCGGCCAACTTGCGCCGGAGTTCGGCGGCTCGGCGGCGGACCCGCAACCCGCCGGGAAGCGCTCCGTCGCGGCTGCACCCGCGCTCGACGCACTCCTGCATCACCCGCCAGATGTCCAGCAGGCCCGCGCGTACCTCCCGCTCGGAGCGGCGCGCGCGCTCGTTGGCGAGCATCACCGCACTGATCGACAGGCCGGTGCGCTCCGTCGTGGCGAGGAGGTCGGCCCCGGTGGAGAAGGGAAACGGCACCCGGGTGCGGTCGGGTGTGATGCGGTCGGCACCGGCCGCCGACCCGTCCACGACGAAGCCGCCGCCGACCGAGTAGTACGTCCGTCGCCGCAGTTCCTGCCCGGACGAGTCGTACGCCGTGAAGATCATCCCGTTGGGATGGAACGGCAGCGACCGGCGCCGGTGTAGCAGCACATCCCGGTCGACGTCGAAGCTGATCGGCTGCGCGCCGAGCAGCGCCAGTTGGCCGCAGCGCCGCACCCGCGCCACGTACTCGTCCACGCCGTCGGTATCCACCGTTTCCGGCGCCTCGCCAGCCAGCCCGAGCAGCACGGCCCGGTCGCTGCCGTGGCCGTGCCCGGTGGCGCCCAGCGATCCGAAGAGCTCCGCCTGAACCCGGGCGGTCGGGGCCAGCAGGCCGTCGCCCTTGAGTCCGGCGACAAAGGTGCGCGCGGCGCGCATCGGGCCGACGGTGTGCGAGCTGGACGGGCCGATGCCCACGCTGAACAGGTCGAACACGCTGATCATCGAGCCGCCCCCTCTCCGCCGGTGTAGCCGCCCGACGGTGCAGATTACCCCGGACGAAGCGGCGGCGATCGCGGCGGACCGGACGGGTAAGTACCTACGGGTCAAGCGTCGCGGACTCCATCCGCGGGCGGATGGCGCCCTGGCAGCGCGCCCGTACCGTGGAGGGCAGTGGCGGGCAGATCCGCCACAGAAAGGCAGAGAACCACCATGGATCGCAAACTGGTACGTCCCCGGGACAACCGGATGATCGCCGGGGTGTGTGCGGGTCTGGCCCGCAGGTTCGGCATGTCGGCCGGACTGGTGCGGTTGATCTTCCTACTCTCGCTGCTTCTCCCGGGCACGCAGGTCATCGTCTACATCGTGCTGTGGATCCTCATGCCGAACGAAGACAAGTACTGACGCACAACGGGCGCGGGGCGCGCGTTGTCGCGCTCCGCGTCGGTGTCGCTACCGGCGAACGGCAACGACGATGCCGGTCGGGAGGTCGTCGACGACAGCCCAGTACCGCGGCGCGAACTGCGCTCGGCTGAACCGCTGGTCGCGCCACGCCCAGCCGTCAGTTCGCTTCGACAGGACGAAGACGTCGATCGGCCCGAAGCGGGTGTTGCCCGACGCGTCGGCGAAGGCCGCCGGATCGGTGATGCTGGTCAGCCGCTGGATCTCGGCGTAGCGATCTGGAAAGCGCGACAGGGTGCTGCTGACGAGGGGGTCCACGGCGACGTAACCGCGCCACGGCAGGTAGGCGAAGAGCCTTTCGTCGATCGACAACGTGACCGGTCGCGCATCGGGTCCCAGCACCCCCTCGACGGCCTGTTGTATCGGAGCGACCGGAAGCCACGCCCGTCCCTGGTCCGGAGCGTACTTCGGATAACCGCCGCCGGGCAGCGGCTCGGCGTGCGCCGCCACGGCCACCTTGGTGGTCGCGGGCAACGAACCCAACGTACTGGGCATCCAAGCCAAGGTTAAGGTGGTCGCCGTCCAGGCGAGGGTCACCACCAGTACGGCGGAGGCGGCCAGGCGCGGCGCCGTCAGTCGCAACCGGCGCAACACGATCGGGGCGAGGTGGGCGAGCACGAGCACGCCGGCGATGGTCAAGAGGAGTCCGGACAGCCGCACGGTGTAGTGCAGGAAGCCGGTATGTCCCGTCACGGCAAACCGGATCATCGATACGAGCCGGTAGCCGTAGACCCCGATGATCATCACCAGCAGCGGCCGGGCCCACCAGGTCGACCGCCACAGCCACACAAGCCCGACCAGGCCGATCAGTTGAAGGAGACCGATCGGTTCGCCGTCCAGGAATGGGAACAGACCCTGGTTCAACGAAGGGGAATCGTAAAGGTCGGAGATCTGCTGGCCGCCGCGAGTCGCCATCCCCCAGAGGAACGGGATCACGTACCAGGACGAGACCAGGAAGGCGACGGCCGCTACGAGTCCCAGCCGGCGCAGGTAGGCCCACCGGTCCGGCTCGCTGCGCCAGGTGAGCGCGACGAGGGCGACCAGGCCGAGTCCGGCGTAGACGATCCAGGCCTGGTAGGTGACGGTGATGAGCCCGCCGAGCAGGCCGGCCGGCAGCCAGTGCATCCGAGCCCGTGGGGGGCGCGCGAAGACCTCGAGCGCCCACGGCACGAAGATCACCAGGGTCAGCACCTCGTACGCCTTAACCGGGTCGGTCCAGGTGACCAACGCCAGAGCCGAGATCGCCAGGGCAACCCACCCGTCCACCAGCCGCCGCCACAACAGAAAGGAGACGAGCAGGGCGGCGGAGGTGAACAGCACCTGGAAATCGGCGACCAGTCGCCACGCCGGGACGTCGAGCAGCACCGCGGCGCGACCGATCAGCCAGGCGTACAGAGGTGGGTACTCGGCGGGCAGGGACGGCACCAGGGTGTCCGAACTCGCGATGGTGGTGGTATATCGGGTCGCGGCGGCCGTGATGCGAACCATGTCCCCGGTGAAACCGCCGAACCCGAAGGGCGTTCCGTACAGGGCCGAGCGGAACATCAGCGCACACCAGGCGGCTGCCAAGCCGGCTGCGACGCCGGCGAGCACCTCACCCGACCAGCGGATCGCGACGAGGAACAGCGCGGCGACCAGCCACAGGGCCACCGAGATCGGGAGGGCTGCCGCTCGGGTGGTGAAGGGATCCAGCGCGACCAGTTCCGGCAGGAGGAAGGCCACCGGGGTGGCGACCAGCCAGACGAGGACCGCTGCGGCGCCCGGCCCGCGCAGCCGCGCTGCCATGCCGTCGGCACGGCGCGAGCGGAGCCCTTTCCCGGCGTCGGTGTGGCCGTTCCGGGAAGCTGCACTACCCCCCGAAGCCACTGGGTCATTGGCTACCGTCCGCGCCACGATTTCGCTCCCGACAGCTGGCGGTTCGGCGCGACCGGCGTCCGGAGGCGAGCAGGACACCGGCGCAAGCCCGAGGGTGGAGCTTTCCGACTAAACGGACTCTAGCCCTGCGCAGGATCGCCCAAGCGGGTGTTGGGGGAAGTGAGCGGCTCTTCAGTCGATCTCGCCTCTGCCGGGCGGGTCAGGGCGTCTCGAACGTCACCGTCACCGTCTGGTAGCCCAACGATTTGAGCAGTCCTTCGAGCATCTTGCGGGTGTTCTCCTGCGCCCGCTCGGCCAGCCCGCTCTCGCGGGCGGCTGCGGTGATCTGCTCCTCGGCCAACTGGTAGACCTGCCGCTGCCGATCGGGATCGCTGGCGAACAGGTCACTGAGCCGGTTGAGCAGCCCCCGCTGCTCGGCGAAGACGTAACTGTTCTCCAGGTCGAGGTTGGCCTCGCCAAGTTGCGGTGCCGGCAGCTTGACCTGCACCGACTTTCCGTCGGCCGACTCCGTGATGGCGCCTTCGCCGATCTTGCCGAAGTCGACGTACGCCTCGACCCGGCCGGCAGCCACGAAGAGCGTGCGGTCGTTGACCAGCCACGTCGGGACGTTCTGGCGGCTGGTCTGCAGGTCGACGACCTTCTGGAAGGTGCCCTCCGCGGCCACGTACCGGCTGAGGTCCTGGATCGACTTCAGCAACGCCGGCTGGCTGCGGTCGGTCTGCTGCTGCCCGAAGGGGTTACGGAACTCCGGCCACAGGCCGACCGCCCGGAACCCGAGCGCCAGGACGACGATCAGGGCGACCACCCCGGCCAGGACGACCAGGGACCGGGCCGGGCGACCCCGGTCGACGCCGGCCGGCGGCTCCAGATCCGGACTCCAATCCTCCGGCCGGCTGGACGCGCCGGCACCGGGACGCGGGTCGTCCGGTCGGTCGGACGGGCCGGCGTCCCTGCGCCAGGGCGAGTCGTCGCCCGCCCCGGGCGGCACCATGACCGGGCCGCGGGCGGACTCGGACAGGTCTTGAGCCGGCTCGCCGCCAGCGCTCTTGCCGGACATCGCCCTCACCGTCCCTCAGCCGCGTCTATGTCAACCGTAAGGCCGGGGTGTGACACGCGCGACTCAGAACGCCGGAACCGGTCGCTAGCCGAATGCCGAGATCCCGGTCAATCGCTGGCCGACCACCAACTGGTGGATCTCGGACGTGCCCTCGTACGTGAGCACACACTCCAGGTTGTTGGCGTGCCGCAGCACCGGATACTCGCCGCTGATCCCGTTGGCCCCGAGGATCGTCCGGCACTGCCGGGCGATGGCCAAGGCCTCGCGTACGTTGTTGAGCTTGCCGACGCTCACCTGCTCGGGGCGCAGCCGGCCGGCGTCGGCGAGCCGGCCGAGGTGCACCGCCAGGAGATATCCCTTCTGCAGTTCGAGGGTCATGTCGGCCAGCTTCGCCTGGGTCAGCTGGAAACCCGCGATCGGGCGGCCGAACTGCTCGCGGGTGCAGGCGTACTCGATCGCGGTGTGCAGGCAGTCGCGCGCGGCGCCGAGCGCACCCCACACGATGCCGAAGCGGGCCTCGGTGAGGCACGACAGCGGCCCCCGCAGCCCGGCGGCCTCGGGAAGCCGGGCGTCGGCGGGCAGCCGGGCCCCGTCGAGCACGATCTCGCCGGTCGAGGAGGCGCGCAGCGACATCTTGTGCCGGATCTCCCGCGCCGACACACCGGGCGTGTCCATCGGTACGACGAATCCGGCGATCCCGTCGTCCGTACGGGCCCAGACCACGGCCACGTCGGCGATGGGCGCATTGGTGATCCACATCTTGGTGCCGGTGAGCACCCAGTCCGCGCCGTCGCGGCGGGCACGCGTGCTCATCGAGGCCGGATCCGACCCGTGGTCCGGCTCGGTCAGGCCGAAGCAGCCGATCGCCTCGCCGGCCGCCATGGGGGGCAGCCAGCGCAGCTTCTGCTCCTCGCTGCCGAACCGCCAGATCGCGTACATGGCCAACGAGCCCTGGACGGAGACCAGCGAGCGGACGCCGGAGTCGCCCGCCTCCAGTTCGAGACAGGCCAGGCCGTACGCGGTCGCCGAGGCGCCGGCGCAGCCGTACCCGGACAGGTGCATGCCGAGCAGGCCGAGCTTGCCGAACTCACGGGCCAGGTCGCGGGCCGGCACCTGGCCCTCCTCGTACCACCCGGCCACGTTCGGGCGTACCCGCTCGTCGACCACCGTGCGCACCACCGAACGGATCTGCCGCTCCTCGTCGGTGAGCGAGCCATCGAGATCGAGTAGGTCGAGCGGGGCGACGCGGGTCATGCCGGACACCCTAACGATTCGGCGCGGGGCCGGCTCGTAGGCCCGAACGCCCGTGGCTAGCTCGAGGGAAGCACCAGCACCCGGGCGTGGATCTGGTTGCGCTGCTGCAGCGCGGCCCGCAGCGCCCGGTGCAGGCCGTCCTCCAGATACAGCCCGCCCTGCCACTCGACGACGTGCGGGAAGAGGTCGCCGTAAAACGTCGAGTCTTCAGCCAGCAGCTTGTCGAGGGCGAGTTCCCGCTTCGTCGTGATCAACTGGTCGAGCCGGAGCGGGCGGGGCGGTATCTCGGCCCACTGCTTGAGGGTGAGCCCGTGCTCTGGGTAGGGACGGCCGTCGCGGACCGCCTTGAAGATCACCGCGGTGCCCTCCCCTCCCCCGTACGACCGGCCGGGTGCCCGGGTCCGTGCCAGCCTAGCGACACCGACCGACGCGCGGGTTCGTGGCCGGTTGTCGGATTTGCCGCATCGAGGAACCGCCGGGTCACCGCCACCGGCCCCGGTGGACGACTTCCGCGACCGGGCGATGCCCCCGCTGTAAGGACGGCGATCGATGGTCCGGAGCCCGGTAACCGATGGTGATCGCACCGACCGGGGTGAATTCGTCGGGCACGCCGAACTCCCGGCGAAAGGTCGAAATGCACGCCGGAGGAATCCCGAAGAAGCAGGCGCCCAGCCCCTCGTCCACCGCCGTCAACAGCATCAGCAACGCGGCGAACCCGGCATCGATGTGCCAGTACGGCACCGGCCACCGCGACTCGTCCCGGTCCGCCCATCCCTTGTCCGGCTCGGCGTACCGGTCGAGGTAGATGGACCGGTTCGCGTGCGGCACCACGATCAGCGGCGCGCGGCGCATCCCGGCCAACCACCGGCCCTGCCCGCCCTCGTCGGGAGTCGTCGCCGCCCAGAACCGCTCCCGGTCGGCGGGGTCGTCGAGCACCAGGAACCCCCAGCCCTGGGAGAAGCCGGCGGACGGGGCACGCAGGGCGTGCCGGAGCAGCCGGTCGACCACCTCCGGCGGCACCGGGCGATCCGGATCGTAGTTTCGGACCATCCGCCGCCGGCGGACGACCTCGGCGAACTCCATCCCGCTCTCTCTCCTCGCGATCTAGGGCAAATGGCCGTGGTTAAAGATCCACGCGCAACCATTCTCCCTAGATCGGCGAGGGCGGGGCTGCCGAGGGGTGGATGCCCCACTCGCCGCTCCACGTCTGCCCGGGCGCGAGCCCGATGAGGTCCAGGCCGGAGCGGAAGGCGTCGGGCGGGCAGGTCATCGGCTCGACCGCCACCGACCGGCGCCGCCGGTCGCCGCCCAGCGTGTCGGCGGTGAATACCTGCCACCAGCGAAAGCGCGGGCCGGCCCAGACGGTCACCGCAACCGATCCGTCCGGAGCCGACAGCGTGACCGCCGAGCCACCGTCGGCATCGCCGTCGAGGTCGCCGAAGGTGGTGTCCAGGACCGTGGCCCCGATCCGGCGGGGGGCGGTGAAGTCGTACTCGCCACCGTCCACCTTCGCCGCGCCGAGCGGCAACTGGCGCCCGTCGACCAGCAGGCGGCTGCGCCCCGGGACCCGCAGCGTCACCTCGTCGACGGGTACGCCGGGCAGCCGTACATAGGGATGTGCCGCCAACCCGAACGGCGCCTCGGTCCGGCCGCGGTTGGTCGCCTCGTGCCGGACCCGCAACCCGTCGGACCCGACCTGCCACCGGGTACGCATCGACAGCGACCAGGGATAGCCGGGCTGGGCCGGCAGGTCGCACCGGACGGTCACCGAGTCGGCCGCGTGCGACGCCAGCCGCCACGGGCTCCAGTTGACCAGCCCGTGCATTGCTGTGTGGCTGGCCGCCTCGGTCAGCGGCAGCTGATAGGTGGTGCCGGCGAACGTGTACCGGCCGTCCCGGATCCGGTTCGGCCACGGCGCCAGCACCTGCCCGGCACCACCGACGCAGAGTTCGCTCTCGTCGTACCCGTCGAGATAGTCCACGCCGTTCACCCGGTACGCCCGCAGGCCGCCGCCCACCTCGACCACGACGGCCTCATGGCCGCCGGCCGCGATGGTCCACTGTGCTCCCGATGGTGGTTGCGGATCCCGGCTGGCATCGTCCATGCCGGCGACCATAGCGGCTGCCCGCCGGGGCCCGCGGCCCGCGGCGACGGTTCGGCGACGCCCGATCAGCGGGCCACGCGATAGCGGACCAGGGCCGGGAACGCGGCC
>DASVMV010000042.1:0-2346 GCA_036384155.1 Micromonosporaceae bacterium | reverse complement strand
CGACCGCGGCCGACACGCCAGTCGGGAAGCGTCGCCCCGGGACCCACATAGGTGGGTGGATGAGTATGTGCCGTCGGCCCATGTGCCGACCGTCGTGATGCTCGTAACTTCTTGCGCCATGACGGAGAAACCCGTGGCGGTCCCCCAGGTCGTACAGGTCGATCTGGCCGGCCGCACCGCTTTGGTGACCGGCGGGGGAAGCGGGATCGGCCGAGCCTGCGCGGTCCGCCTGGCGGCGGCGGGGGCGCATGTCGTCGTGCTCGACCGCAACGCCGACGCGGCCAGGGAGGTGGCGGCCGAAATCGGCGGCCGGGCCGAGGGTGTGGACCTCGCCGAGCCCGGGGCCGCCGACCGGGTGGACGCCGCGACCGACATCGTGGTCAACAACGCCGGCCTGCAGCACGTCGCGCCGGTGGAGGAGTTTCCCCTGGAACGCTTCGCCTACCTGCACCGGGTCATGATCGAGGCGCCGTTCCAGCTCATCCGGCGGGCCCTGCCCACCATGTACGGCCGCGGCTGGGGCCGGATCATCAACATTTCCTCGGTACACGGGCTGCGGGCCTCGCCGTACAAGGCCGCGTACGTATCGGCCAAGCACGCCCTGGAAGGACTCTCGAAGGTGGTCGCCCTGGAGAGCGCCGGGCATGGGGTGACCGCCAACTGCATCAACCCCGCGTACGTCC
This sequence comes from Micromonosporaceae bacterium, assembly GCA_036384155.1. GTDB lineage: Bacteria > Actinomycetota > Actinomycetes > Mycobacteriales > Micromonosporaceae > DASVMV01. Next base: position 1,663 of record DASVMV010000042.1, on the reverse strand, counting down.
GTACGCCACTCGTGGAGGGGCAGATCGCCGCCCAGGCGGCCAGCCATGGCATCCCCGAGGACGAAGTCGTCGAAAAGATCTTGCTCTCCCGCGCAGCGATCAAGCGCCTCATCGAGCCGGCGGAGGTCGCTGAGCTGGTGGCCTACCTCTGCTCGCCCGCCGCGTCCTTCATCACCGGCGCGTCGATCCCCGTCGACGGGGGCTGGACGGCCAGCTGAGCGTGTCCTCGACAATGGGCGTCATGTCCTCGCCGATCGAGTTCCTCGAGCTGCTGGCCCGGGAGGCCGCCGCGGTGGAGTTCGAGGGGCCGCTGGTGGCGGCCCGCGCGGCGGGCATCTCCGCCGAGCGGCTGGCCGACCTCGAGCAGGCCAAGCTGGTGGCCCTGCGGGTGCGCGGCCTGCTGGAACGGCGGCGGCGCCGCGAGATCGAGCTGTCCGGCCTGTACGACACCGCAAGTGACCTGGCCGGCCTGCGTGACCTGGACGCCGTCCTGCGGGCGATCGTGCACCGGGCCCGCAATCTGCTGAGCACCGACGTGGCCTACATGACGCTCAACGACGACGCGCGGGGTGACACGTACATGCGGGTCACGGACGGTTCGATCTCCGCCCGGTTCCAGCGGCTGCGGTTGGAGATGGGTGACGGGCTCGGTGGCCTGGTGGCGCAGACCGGCACCCCGTACGCCACCTCGAACTACCAGGAGGACGAGCGGTTCCACCACACCGGCGAGATCGACGCCGGCGTACGGGAGGAGGGCCTGGTCGCCATCCTCGGGGTGCCGCTGCGACTGGGGTCGAGCGTCATCGGGGTGCTTTACGCGGCCAACCGCTCGGCCCGCCCGTTCGCCCGCGAGGAGGTCTCCCTGTTGCTGTCGCTCGCGGCGCACGCCGCGATCGCGATCGACACCGCGCGGTTGCTCGCCGAGACGCGGGCGGCGCTGGCCGAGCTTTCCGCCGCGAACAGCACCATCCAGGCGCACAGCGCCTCGGTCGAGCGAGCCGCCGCGGCGCACGACCGGATGACCGCGCTCGTTCTGCGGGGCGGCGGCGTCGAGGACGTGGCCGCTGCGGTAACCGACGTACTGGGCGGGCAGTTGCTCGTGCTCGACGCGGACGGCCGGCGGCTTGCCTGCGTCGGGAAGCTCGGCGAGCCCGACCGCGGTGCGCTGGTCGAGGCGGTCGCGGCGTCCCGGACCGAGGGGCGCAGCGTGCACCGGGGCGGCCTCTGGTACGCCGCAGTGGTGGCCGGCGCAGAGAACCTGGGCGCGCTGGTGCTGTACCCCGACCGCGAGCTGGTCGACGCCGACCAGCGGATCCTGGAGCGCGCCGCGCAGGTGACAGCGCTTCTCCAGCTCTTCCGGCAGACCGCCGCCGAGGCCGAGGGCCGGGTACGCGGGGAGCTGCTCGATGACCTCATCGCCCGCCCGGTACGCGACGCGGAGGCGCTGCGCAGCCGGGCCCGCCGGCTCGGCGTCGACCTGGACGCTCCGCAGGTACTGGTGGCGGTGGGTGACGACGCGACAGCGACCGGGTCCGCGCGGCAGCGGGTGGCGTCGTGGGCCACGACGTACGCCTCGGCCCGGGGCGGGCTGGCCGCGACGCGCGACGGCCGGGTGGTGCTGATGCTGCCCGGCGCGGATGCGGGCGCGGCGGCGCGGGCGGTG
>DASVMV010000041.1:0-7329 GCA_036384155.1 Micromonosporaceae bacterium | reverse complement strand
CGGCGTCGGGCAGCGTGGCTCCGCCGACGGGTGGCGCTGCTCCCACCGGCGGTGGGGTGCCGCCGGGTCAGGGTGGGGTGCCGCCGGGTCAGGGTGGGGTGCCGCCGGGTCAGGGTGGGGTGCCGCCGGGTCAGGGTGGGGTGCCGCCGGGTCAGGGTCCGGCCCCAGCCGGCTGACCGCTCGCGCTGCTCTGGTCCGAAATCGAAATCGGGCGCCACGCACAATGGCGCCTATCGGCGCTGTCGCGTCGATTTCACTCCATTTCTTCGCGTCGACACCAATCCGTGCGTGACCGACATGAATGGTTGGCCGGCCCGGCATGAATTCGGTGACGAATTGCTCGTCGCACCGGCCCTACTCTTGCCTCGACTACTACCGCCCAGTAATCTCGGCACGCCTGATCGGTAGTTGTGTCACCGCCCGGTGACGCCGAGCAGGCCCGCCGAGTCGTATGCGCGAACCGGGAACCCACCGTAAGTCGGGGTGAATCCGCGGGCAATCCCCGTGGTAGGGCCAACTTCCTCGCCCGAACCCGTCAGCTAACCCGGTAGGCGGCAGTGGAAGGAGATCCCCCCATGCTGTACCCCGTGCCCCCCGGAGCAAATCCCCCGGTGACCGCTCTCGTCGCCTGATCGGCAATGATGCTTGTAAATCTGTAAGCATCCGCTCCGCGTCTTCTCGGCCCGTCACCGGCCAGCGCCGGTAACGCGGGCGGGTGGCGGCTGTGCGCCCGCGGAACGACAACCAACCGCGCTGGTCGCAACTGGCCCATTCGCGGCTGGGCATCCCCCTGGAGGTTTTTAGTGAAGCACCACGGCATTCGTGCCGCGCTGGCCACGTTCACCACCCGCAGCACCTACCGGATCGCGGCCGCCTCGGCCACCTTCCTCGCCGTTGCCGCGACCGCCGGCGCTCTGCTGGGTCCCGGAGATCAACCGCCCGGAGCCAACGAGAAGCTGCCGATCGCGGCTGCGGAAGCCGCGTTCGGCGATATCGGCGGCGGGGCCGGGGCAGCGCCTGCTGCGGCCGCGACGGCAGAGCCCGGCGAACCGGCGAAACCGGCCGACCCGGACACAGCAGCGAAGCCCGCGCCGGCGACGCCGGCTGCCAAGCAGCCGGCTCCCCCAGCGGCCAAGGAGCTCAGGTACACCTACGAGGGCCAGCCCAACTCGTACTGGTGCGCCCCGGCGGCGACCCGGATCGCGCTGAGCGCGCGCAACCTGCTACCCAGCCAGGGTGACCTCGCGGGCCGGTTGGGCACGACCGTCAACGGCACCGACTCGGCCGCCGACACCACGCGGGTACTCAACGACCTCGCGAAGACCGACTTCTACCGCACGCGCGAGATTCCCGGCCCGGAGGCCACGCCGAAGGAGATGGACCGGCTGCAGGGCGATGCCGTGCGTGCCATCAGCAGCGGGTACGCGATCGTGGCCAACGTCGTGGGGTCGGCCACCCTCGCCGACGGCCGCTGGCTCGACTGGCCCGCCGGCCACTACATCACCATCGTCGGCTACCAGGATGAGGGACGGATGGTCAAGATCGCCGACCCGGCGAACCCCAGCGTCAGCTCGTACTGGATCACCACCATCAACATGGCCAACTGGATGGGCACGCGGGGCTACTCGGGCTGAACCGGCACCAGTTGGGCACGTGCTCCGGCACGGTCCGGTGTGGACCGACGCGCGCGCATTCCGGCGATGACGACCCATGGCACCCACGCCATCTCCAGCAGGATGCGCAGCCACACCGGACCGACCGGGGTGAACGGGAGCATCACCAGCGCGCGGTCGACCGCGCCCAGCAAGGCGGTCACGCCCAGGGCCAAGGTCAGCCAGCCCTGGCCGCGCCGGCCGGCAGACAACACCGCCCGGCCCAACCCCAGCCAGCCCAGACCGAGCAGGGCCAAGCCCGCCGGGGTCAGCCAGGTAGCCTCGTACGCCGTACCGAACACCCCGACGGTCAGGCCGGCGACCGCGAGCGCCGCGGCGATCATCGAGAAGCCGGTACGCCGGACCAGCCGCCGCAGCAGCAGGACGAACACCGTCCCGCCAAGCAGCACGGCCTCGTCGAGCGCAACCTGAACCTCGATGCGGCCCAGTCCCTGGGCCCCGTACCACTCGCAGTTGCCCGGGATGCGCCGGTCGTCGAGCGAGTAGTTGGCGCAGACGTACAGCTTCAGGGTCTTGGCCGGCTCGGCGACCGCGCGGTTGATCCCCAGACCGGCCGGCAGCTCGTCGGCGCCGCATGCGGGCAGCGCCAACGGCTCGGAGCCCCGGCCCGACGGGCGCTGCCAGCACGAGCCGCGGCCCTGCCCGTCCCACCAGAAGTCGATCCCGTTCGGCGATGCGGCGCCGGTTTGCGTGACGCCGAGCCGGTTTCCGAGATACCGGTTGTGGTGGGAGGTGTCGAACTGGGCACCGAACGTCGTGTCGTTACGGACGAATCCCGGTACCCATGAGGTGACGAAGCCGGCGTACTCGTTGCCGTAGACCCAGTTGTCCCGCCAGATGTTGTAGTTCCCGCCGGGATTCAGGACTCCGGTGCCCACCGGGAGGCCGACGGCCGGGCAGACCACCCCCCGCTCGTACCCCCGGTCCGCGGCCGGCCGCGCGCAGGTTCCGTCCCGGACGTACCGGTAATAGTTCTCGTTGTTGTCGCCGATCACGTTGCGCTCGAACCGCGCGTGGTTCTGCGGCATTCCCGGGTGGTTGGGAAACGCGGAGTCGGTGGCCACGCCCGCCGAGTTCGCGGTGAATACGTTGTCGTGCGCCCATACCGAGTCGCCGGCCGTGCCGGAGTAGCCGAGCAGGTTGTGGTGCGAGTAGCAGCCGCGGATCTCGATGGCGTACCGGTCGACCCGGTGCCCCCGGTCGGCGTTGATGTTCGATGCCGCCCCCGGGTACACGCCGGAGTCGCCGTTGCCGTACGCCTCGCAGTTGGTGTACAGACCGTGGTCGTCGGCGAACGTGAGGAAGCCGTACTCGTCGTTCCACCGCCCGGTGACCCGGTCGATGACGAACCCGTCGGTCTCCATGATGTACACCGCGTTGAACGTCGTCTTCTGTACCGTCAGGTTGCGCAGGTAGAAGCCGTCGGCGCGGTCCGCCCGGATCGCGTTGAGCTTGCGGTACTGGGCGTCGACGACCACGTCGAGCGGGCTCGCCCCGGTGCCTTCGATCTGCAGGTCGCGCTTGTCGATGACCGCCACGAGGTTCTGCACGTGCGGGCAGTCCCGCTGCTGCTCGTACGAGAGCACCTGATAGAGCCGGTTGCCGGACCAGGGTGCATCGAGCGTGGCACACGCCGCCGACGCCGCGGCGAGGCTGGGCTCCTCGTAGTACGTGCCCGGCAGCATCAGGACCCGGGTGCCGGGCAGCCGCGACGCGTCCACGGCTTCCTGCAGGTGCCGGTAGCCGCTGCGCCGGCATTCGGCGTACAGCGTCAGGTTGCGGGCCTTCAGGTCGGCGGGAAAGGCGGCCACCCGCCGGGCGAAGTCGACCGGGTCGCTGTTGCAGACCAGCAGTTGTGGACCGCCGGTCCGGTAGGCCGGCACGCGGCCCGTGCCGTCCGGATATACCGGCGTACGTTCGTCGTGCGCCGCCGCCGGCGCCGCGGGAGCCAGAACCAGGGCCAGCAGTACGGCGGCACCGATGATCCGCGGCAGTCTTCCCATGGCCGGCAGAGTAGAGCAGCGGTCGCGTTCGGACCATCAGGCGGTACGGCCGAGCGTACGGTGGCCGGGTGGTGCGCAAGCGGATCGTGGTCGCCGGCGAGGTGCAGGGCGTCAACTTCCGGGAAGCCTGCCGCACCATCGCCGCCGAGAACGGTGTCGGCGGGTGGGTCCGCAACCTGCGCGACGGGCGGGTGGAGGCGGTGTTCGAAGGGCCCCCCGAGACCGTCGACCGGGTCGTGGCGTGGGCCCAGGACGGGCCGGTGGCGGCCCGGGTGGCCGATGTCGCCGTCCACCTCGAGCAGCCGGAGGGCCTGACCACCTTTCTGGTCAAGTAGTTTCCGCCGGGGCTTCGTCCCCGTCATCGAGCGGACGGGCCAGGCGCCGGCGACGTGCTGCGGGAGCGCTACCGGATGGCGGATGGGGAGGGTGGGGCATTGCCGCCCTGCGGCTCGCGCGCTGTCATCAACCGGATGATCTCTTCGCGGTCCGCCACCGACGGTAGTCCCCATTCCGGCCGGTAGCCGTACACCTCGTGCAGTGGGGTGGAGGCGGTCCGCCCGTCGAGCACCTCGACCGTACTCGTCTCGATCAGCCCGGGATGCTCCACCCCGCACGCCTCGGCGACCTTCATCAGGTCCCGCCGCAGCGTCCTGATGTAGTTGGCCGCCCGTACCGACTTCAGGGCCGGGTCCAGCCCCCGCACGAGCCATGGGTTCTGGGTGGCGACACCGGTAGGGCACGTGTCGGTGTGGCACTTCTGGGCCTGGACGCAGCCGATCGCCAGCATCGCCTCGCGTCCGACGTTGACCATGTCGCAGCCGAGCGCGAAGGCCACGATGGCATTGTCGGGCAGGCCCAGTTTGCCTGCGCCGACGAACCCGACCTGCTCGTGCAGGTCCCGTTCGGCGAACGTCTTGTAGACCCGGGCGAAGCCCTGCTGGAACGGCAGAGACACCGTGTCGGTGAAGATCAACGGCGCCGCGCCCGTGCCTCCTTCCCCGCCGTCGACGGTGACGAAGTCGACGCCCCGGTCGGTGTCGCGCATCAGCGTGGTCAGTTCTTCCCAGAAGGTGAGGTCGCCGACCGCCGACTTGATACCCACCGGCAGGCCCGTCTCCGCGGCGAGCAGCTCCACCCAGTCGAGCAGGCTGTCGGTATCGCGGAACTCCGCGTGCCGCGACGGGCTGACACAGTCCTGGCCGGCCGGAACCCCCCGGGTCGCGGCGATCTCGGCGCTCACCTTGGCACCCGGCAGGAGACCACCCAGGCTCGGCTTGGCTCCCTGGCTCAGCTTCACTTCCAGCGCCCGGACCGGGGCGCCCGCAACCAGGTCCTTGAGCCGGCTGAGGCTGAACCGACCGCGGTCGTCGCGGCACCCGAAGTAGGCGGTGCCGATCTGGAAGACGATGTCCGCGCCCTGCCGGTGGTACGGCGACAGTCCGCCCTCACCTGTGTTGTGCAGGCAACCCGCCAGCAGGGCGCCCCGGTTGAGTGCCTGGATAGCGTTGCCGGACAGCGATCCGAAGCTCATCCCGGAGATGTTGACGACCGAGGCGGGACGGAAGGCGCGGGGCCGGCGGCGCGCCGCGCCGAGCACCTTGGCGCAGGGCAGTTGCACCTCGTGGCCGGCCGTTGGCGAGGACGGCGGGACGGCACGTCCGAAGGTGCGGTGCAGGATGATCGGGTAGCCCGGTGTGTACTCGATGTCGTTGTCGGTACCGAAGCCAAAGTAGTTGTTCTGCTTCTTGGCCGAGGCGTACACCCAGCGCCGCTGGTCCCGGGTGAACGGCCGTTCCTCGTTGTTGCCGGCGACGATGTACTGGCGTAGCTCCGGCCCGATCGCCTCGAGCAGGTACCGGGCCCGCCCGATCAGCGGAAAGTTTCGGCGCAGGGCGTGCTCGCGCTGAAAGAGGTCGCGCGCGGCGAGGGCCGCCACGGCGGCGGCCACGGCGGGTACGGCTCGACTGGCCCACTTCATGCCGCCATCCTCACCGCGTTCACCGGCAACCGCACGACCGGCAGCAGTGGTTTCCGGTTTCTCGACCACCGCCCCGTCTCGATGGACCGGTCCCGCCCGTTGGCCAGCTATCCGATTTCCCCACAACCCGGGCTTGCGGTCCGGCAGGCTGGAGCCGGAGTCCTCGACCAGGGAGCTGCCGGTTGTCCGTCGACGAAGGGCGCAAGGTCACCATCGACGCCATCGCCCGGGAGGCGGGGGTTCCGGTGCCGACGGTGTCCCGGGTGCTCAGCGACCGGTCCGCGGTGCCAGCGGAGACCCGGGACCGGGTCGAGGCGCTGCTCAGCCGGTACGGGTACCAGCCGGAGCCGGGCCCGCAGCGGGCGCTCGTCGGGCTGGTGGATGTGGTGTTCGACCAACTCGACGAGGTGGCCCTGCGGCTGACGGAGGGCGTGGAACGGGTGGCCGGCGCCACCGGCACCGGCATGGTGGTCTCGGCGATCGGCGGTCGTTTCACCGGGATCCACCAATGGTTGTTGAACGTGCGTGCCCGCACGACCGACGGGCTTCTGCTGGCGGCCCGCGACGTGACCGACCCGCTGCACCTCGAAGTGCGCCGGCTCCCCGTCCCGATCGTGTGCCTCAACCCGGCGGGTCCGGTGCCGGCGGACGTGTCGGCGGTCGGGTCGGACGAACCCCTGGCCGGTCGGCAGGCCACCGACCACCTCCTCGCGCTGGGCCACCGCCAGATCGGCTGTATCGCCAGCCGGGCGTACCCGGGACACACCCCCGCCGCCGTGCACGGATACCGGACCGCGCTGGCCGCGGCCGGCGTTCCGGTGCGCCCCGAACTCGTACGCCTGGCGAGCGCGGACGCCGAATCCGGGTTCGCGGCCGCCACCATTCTGCTCCAGCTCGATCCCGCTCCGACCGCCGTGTTCGCGACAAGCGACGAGATCGCGCTCGGCGCGGGCGCGGCGGTGCGCGAGCGTGGCCTGCGGGTGCCACAGGACGTCAGTGTGGTCGGCCTCGACGACCTGCCCGCAGCGCGCTGGGCCGCCCCAGCCCTGACCACCGTCCGGCGGCCATTCCGGGAGATGGGGCTGCTCGGAGCCCGTACGCTGCTGCGCCTCGCGCACGGCGAGCCCCTCGCGCCCTCTCACCTCGAACTGGCGACCGAGCTGGTGGTCCGGGACAGTACGGCGCGGCCGCCGGCGCGCTGATCAGCCGCCCGGTGGCATGATCGCAACCGGACGGGACGCCGGTTAGCCGTGATCGTTCCCGGGGTAGGAGGAGGCCGAGGTCCGCGGCAGATCAGCTGGGACCGTGAGCGTTAGGGAGCATCGATGAGACTCGACGACGACGACATGCGCACAACCGGCAGCGGTTTCGGCACCGAGGGTCCGGCCGACGGTGGAGCGACGCCCGGTCAGCAGGACGGCGGGGCCGACCGTGGGGCTGACCGCGGCGCCGGCTTCGGCATGGAGGGTCCGGCCGACGGTGGTGCCACGCCGGGTCAGCAGGACGGCGGGGCCGACGGTGGCGCCGAGGGTCCGGCTGACGGTGGTGCCACGCCGGGGCAGCAGGACGGCGGCGCGGACAGCAGCGCCCGCTAGCCCGGAGGGATTCCGGAGGCTCAACGAGGTGCCGGGCGGCGAGCGCCGCCCGGCCCGGGGTCGCCCGGCGCTCGCGTTGG
>DASVMV010000040.1:0-9412 GCA_036384155.1 Micromonosporaceae bacterium | reverse complement strand
ACGACGCGGCGCGGGCGCTCACCCCTCCCGGGCTGGTCGAGTCGGTGGCCGCGGCGGTCCGCGCCGGGCATCCCGCGGTGATCCCCGTACTTCCGGTGGTCGACACGGTCAAGGAGGTGTCGCCCGACGGCACCGTCCTGGGTACGGTCGACCGATCCCGACTCCGCGCGGTCCAGACGCCGCAGGGATTCCGCCGGGCGGTCCTGGCCGCCGCCCACGCGGCGGCCGCCGATCCGCTCACCGACGACGCGGGTCTCGTGGAAAAGCACGGGGTTCCGGTCACCTGCGTGCCCGGCTCCGAGTACGCGATGAAGATCACCCGACCGTTCGACCTGGCCCTCGCCGAGCGCCTGCTGGCCGTCGGTGGGCCGGACCCCCGCGGTACGCTGCCCGCATGATCGTTCCGCGGGTCGGCGTCGGGACGGACGTGCACGCGTTCGCGCCGGGCCGCCCGTGCTGGGTGGCCGGTCTGCACTGGCCGGGCGTGGACGGGTTGGCCGGCCACTCCGACGGTGACGTTGCCGCGCACGCTGCCTGCGACGCACTCTTCACGGCTGCCGGGCTGGGCGATCTCGGCGCGAACTTCGGCGTTGCCGAGCCGCAGTGGGCCGACGCCGCCGGAGTAACCATGCTCGGCGAGGCGGCGCGCCGGGTGCGGGCCGCGGGCTTCGACATCGGCAACATCGCCATACAGATCGTCGGCGTACGCCCGAAGATCGGCCCCCGCCGGGCGGAGGCGCAGGAGGTGCTGTCCACGGCGGCCCGAGCCACCGTGACCGTCTCCGGCACCACGACCGACGGCCTCGGGCTGACCGGGCGCGCCGAAGGGCTGGCCGGCATTGCTGTCGCGCTTGTCTATCCAACGGGAGCAACCGCGCCCGGAGACGACGTAATGGGCGCCCGCGGCAGCCTTGACTAGGCTCGGTGCGTGTCCAGCGAGGCGCCTTCCGGCGAGGCCGAATCCGTCGACGGCTTCATCCAGCGAGCGCAGCTGCTGGCGGAGCTGGGCCGCCATGACGAGGCCGCCGCTGAGCTGGGCTTCGCGGTCTCGCTGGATCCGGACAACCTGCGGGCGCTGACCGTACTCGCCCAGGTGCACCTGGCCGCGGACCGGCCGGCGGAGGCGCTGGCCGCCGCCGAGGCCGCCGCCCAAGCGGCACCGGACGCCGCGTACCCCATGGTGATCCGCGCGCTCGCCCTGGTCGACCTGCGGCGGTTCGGTGCGGCGGCCCGGATCGCCGACGAGCTGCTCGCCCGGTGGCCGGCCGACGCGTACGCCCAGCGGAGCGCGGCGGGGATCCTCGGCGAGGCGCGGAACGGGCAACCGGCGCTCAACGCGGCCTGGCGCGGCGTCGAGCTGGCGCCCACGGAGGCGGAGGCGCATCTCGTCCTGGGCCTGATCGCGGCCCGCCTCGAACTCTTCGACCTCGCGGAGCGGGCGTACCGGGAGGCGCTGCGACTCGACCCTTCGCTGGCCGAGGCCGGGCAGGACGTCGGGATCATTCGCCTCGAGCGGCGGCGGTACACGCTCGCCCTCGCGAAGCTGGCGGAACTCGCCGGAGCCGAACCCGCGGCGATCCCGTCACCGGCGGCGCCGGCGCGGGCGCCGATGCGGCACGGCCCCGGCGACGAGCTACGCCGCCTCGCGCTCTGGGGCGCCGGCTATTCGATCGCTGCCGTGGTGCTGACCGCGTGCGTGGCCGCCGGCAACCCCGCCATGTCCCGGATCTTTGCCGCGGTGGCGGCGGTGGCCGGGCTGCTGATGGGCTGGCGGTTCGTCGCCCGCGCGCCGGGCGTGACCGGTACCCGCCGCTCGGAGCTGCTGCGCGGGGACCGGATCCTGGCGGTGTCGCTGTACGCGGCGTCGGCCGGCCCGCTGCTGATCCTGCTGTACGCCGTGACAGGCGCCCCGTTCCCGCTGGTGCTGGCACTTGTCGGCACCGCGGTAGCGCAACTTGCCCTGCTCTTGCGTCGGCGTTAGGAAGGGCCCCAGATACCCTTCCGGCCACCTCAGGCGCGGCCGGACCAGGTCCAGGCGTAGCCGGGGTCTTCGCAGGCCAGGGCCGGCTCGCAGAGGTCGAGCGGGCGGAAGGTGTCGATCATGACTGCCAGCTCGTCGAACTGCTCGGCGCCGATCGCGCGCTCGACGGCGCCGGGCTGGGGTCCGTGCGTAAACCCAGCCGGGTGCAGCGAGATCGAGCCCTGCTCGATGCCGGAGCCGCGGCGGGCCTCGTAGTTGCCGCCGGTGTAGAACATCATCTCGTCCGAGTCGACGTTGTGGTGGTTGTACGGCACCGGGATCGCCAGCGGGTGGTAATCGACCTTGCGCGGGACGAACGAGCAGATGACGAAGTTCGGTCCCTGGAAGGTCTGGTGCACCGGCGGCGGCTGGTGCACCCGCCCGGTGATCGGTTCGAAGTCGGAGATGGCGAACGCCCACGGGTAGAGGTGCCCGTCCCAGCCCACCACGTCGAACGGGTGGTGGGCGTACACGTAGCGGGTCCAGCCGCGGCGGTGCTGCACGACTACCTCGACGTCGTCGCCGTCGACCAGCAGCGGCTCGTCCGGGCCGCGGACGTCCCGCTCGCAGTACGGGGAGTGTTCCAGGAACTGGCCGCGCACCGACAGGTAGCGCTTGGGTGGGCCGATGTGCCCGGTGGCCTCGATCGCCAGCATGCGTACCGGGTCGGCGCCGGTTGGGACGAGGCGATGGATCACGGACGTCGGGATGATCACGTAGTCCCCGGCAGTCGCCTCCAGCGTCCCGAAGGTCGACTCGACCCGCATCGCGCCGGCCTCGACATACAGGCACTCGTCGCCGATCGCGTTGCGGTAGAGCGGGGAGGGCTGCTCGGCGACGACGTACGAGACGCGGACGTCGTCGTTGGCCAACAGCCGCTGCCGGCCCAGCACGCCGTCCGCCCCGGCGGTGTCCAGCTTGTGGGTGCGCAGATGGCGGGGCTTGAGCGGCAGGTTGGGCTGGCGCGACCAGGCGGCCGGGCGGAACTCCTCGGCCGCCACAATCGCGGTCGGCAGGTGGCGGTGGTAGAGCAGCGATGAGTCGGAGGAGAAGCCCTCCTGGCCCATCAACTCTTCTGCGTACAGGGAGCCGTCTGGCTGCCGGAACTGGGTGTGGCGCTTGCGCGGCACCTCGCCGACGTGGCGGTAGTAGGGCATCACGAGCCTCCGTTCGGTCCCGGTGAGCGGGCAGCGGTGTCCGATAATCGGACGCTATTGTCCGCTAGACGTAGCGTCCCGTAGGTTGTCTGTTCGTGTCAACGGACAGCTCCGGAGCTCCGCCCCCCGTGTTCCCCCCCAATCCCGGGGGGACGGTGCCACCGCTCCTGGCCGGCCTGATCGACGACGCCGCCGTCTTCCCGCCGGGCAACGCTCCGATGGCGCATGCCGTAGCCGCCCACCGGCGGCACCGGCGAAGCTGGTACGCCGGCCTGGTCGGTCCGTTGCTGGTCCCCGCCTCCGCGGTGGTGGACGGCGGTCTGGGTGATGCGTTCGATGCGGCCGAGCCACTGGCCATCGGCCTGATCGGCGACACCGGCGTCAACCGGTTGCCGGACTCGCTGGCGGCCCTGCCCGACGGCGTACGGCTGCGGCAGGTTGAGGCGGCGGTGGCCCGGCGCGGCGAAGATCCGCAGCCCGGCCTCGACGGCCTGCTCGATCATGCCCGCCGGTGGTCGGACGCTGACACGTACGCGGAGATCCCGCTCACCCTGGGGCTGCACGCCGCCCTCGATCGGCTGGCCGCCGAACGCGCGGCGGGCGTGCGGATCGCGGCGAAGTTCCGCACCGGCGGCCTGGCCGCCGAACTCTTCCCGACGCCTGTGGAGTTGGCGGCGGTGATCTGTGCCTGCCGCGACCGCGGCCTACCGTTCAAGCTGACCGCCGGGCTGCACCATGCGGTGCGACACACCGATCCGGAGACCGGCTTCACCCACCACGGCTACCTCAACGTCCTGGTGGCCGCGGTGGCGGCGGACGGCGGAGCGGAGGTCCCCGACCTGACCGACGTGCTGGCCGTCGTCGACCCGGCAGTGCTCGTCGAGGCGGCGGCCGACGCCCTCGACCGCACCCGCCCGCTGTGGGTGGGGTTCGGCTCCTGCAGCATCATCGAGCCGTTGACCGACCTGGTCCGGTTGGGCCTGCTGATGGAAGGAGTGGCGCGGTGAGCTGGGTGGAGGGCGCCGCCGGTTCGGCGTACGGGCTGCACAACCTCCCGTACGGGGTGTTCCGGCACGCCGGTCGAGGCCCGCGCATCGGCGTACGCATCGGCGACCACGTGCTCGACCTCGACGGCGCGGAAGCGGCGGACCTGGTCCTGGCCGGCGGCGCGCTGCGGCAGCCCAGCCTCAACGGGTTCCTGGCGCTGGGTCGGGCGCAGTGGACCGCGGTGCGGCACCGGATCGTGGAACTGCTCGGCGAGGAGCGGCACCGGCCAGCGGTCGAGCCGCTCCTGGTGCCCCTCGCCGAGGTGGAAATGTTGCTGCCGATCGAGGTGGGCGACTACGTCGACTTCTACTCCTCGGAGCATCACGCGGCCAACGTTGGCCAGATCTTCCGGCCTGGCCAGCCCCCGCTGCTGCCCAACTGGAAGCACCTCCCGATCGGCTACCACGGGCGGGCCGGCACCGTCGTCGTGTCCGGAACGCCCGTCGTACGCCCGTGCGGACAGCGCCCCACCCCGGACGGTCCCGTCTTCGGCCCGTCGACCCGGTTGGACATCGAGGCGGAGGTGGGATTCGTGGTGGGCGTGCCGTCCCGCCGCGGCGAGCCGGTTCCGGTCGATCGCTTCGCCGACCACGTCTTCGGGGTGGTGCTGGTCAACGACTGGTCCGCCCGCGACATCCAGGCCTGGGAGTACCAGCCGCTCGGACCATTCCTGGGCAAGTCCTTCGCCACCACGATCTCGGCCTGGGTGGTGCCGCTGGAGGCGCTGGCCGACGCCTGGGTGCCGGCGCCGGAGCAGGAGCCAGCGGTCCTGGCCTACCTGCGGGACACCCCGCACGCCGGCTTCGACCTGCGGCTCGCGGTCGAGTGGAACGGCGTACGGGTGAGCGAGCCACCCTTCGCCACCATGTACTGGACGCCGGCCCAGCAGCTGGCGCACCTGACCGTCAACGGCGCGTCGCTGCGCACCGGGGACCTGTACGCCTCCGGTACGGTGTCCGGTCCCCGGCGGGACCAGACCGGCTCCTTTCTCGAGCTGACCTGGGGCGGCGCCGAACCGGTGACACTGCGGGGAGGCGACCGTCGTACCTTCCTGGACGACGGTGACACCGTCACCATCACCGCGACGGCGCCCGGCCCGGACGGCACCACCCTGGCGCTCGGCGAGGTCACCGGCCGGATCATGCCGGCGCCCGATAGCCCGCAGTAACCCGCCTGGCGCGCCGTACCTGTCGGGCTGTCACATTCCTATTACTCTGCGATAAAGCAGTTTCGCCGAGTAGATCCCTCCCCGTACCGTCGATGACGGGAGGTGCCATGTCGACAGTGGCCGTGACCCGGTTCGTCGACGCGCCCACCGCGCGGGTGTGGCGGGTCTTCACCGACCTGCCCGCGCGAGTCGGCTGGCTGTCCACGGTGGCGGGCGTCGACGTCGTCACCAGCGGCCCGTTCGGCACCGGCACCACCTGGCGGGAAACCCGCACCACACCCGACGGCATGCCGGTCACCGAGGAGTTCCGGGTCGAAGAGGCCGTGCCGCCGGCCCGTTTCACCGTCGTCTCGCCGGGAATCGGCGCCAACTACCGCACCACCTACTCGTTCACCCCCGTCGAGGTGGGGCGCCACCGCGGCCGGACCCTGGTGACGGTCGTGCAGGAGGGGGCTCCGACGGCGCCGTACGGGCGGTTCCTGGCCCTGATCTTCGGCGGCCTGGCCGCCCGCACCGTTGAGGGTGCGCTCCGCCAGGACCTCACCGACCTCGCCGTCGCCGCCGAGCGGTCCGGCGACGATCCGGCAGCGGCCGCCTGAAATAGCGGCCGCCACGCTGGGTAGGGTGCCGGCGGAGGTAGCCGGATGCAGCGAAATGGGGTACGTGCGGCCGCGATCGTGGCGGGGGCGCTGGTCTTCCTGGTGCTCGCCGGCGCGATCGTCTACCGCGTCCTCGCCCCCGCCGAGGTGGTCACCGAGGCCCGCGTCGCGTACCCCGCGCCGGTGCCGCGGTCCACTGGCGTCATCGGCACGCTGTCCGCGGCGCCGCTGATCGTCGACGGGCGGCTACGGGTTTACGCCACCACCCGCCAGGTGCGGGCGGAGGAACCGGCCGACGCGGAGACCCGCCGAACGCCGTACTGGTCCTATCGGCGCTGGCCGGCCCAGCTCAACGGCCTGCTCGCGGTCGATCGGACGGTGGTGAGCCGCTGGTCCGACGGGCGCCTGGTGGCGCTGGACGCCACCACCGGCCGGGTGGCGTGGCGCGCCGACGGGCCACGGCCGAACGCCGGGTACGACGGCCGCCTCACCGGCGCCAGCACCATGTACGCCCCCGACGGGCTGCTCCGCGCCGACACGTCCGGCGGCCGAACCGTGCTGATCGTCGCGAGCGCGGCCGACCTGCGCGGCCTCGATCTGCGCACCGGCCGTGAGCTGTGGCGCGTCGCCGTCGGCAACTCCTGCCGGTCGACGGCGTTCACCACGACAGCCGGCCTCCTCGTCGCCGTAGACACCTGCGCCACCCCCCGCACCGTCGAGTTCCGCGACGCCGACACCGGCACCCCGGTCGCCCGATGGCGGCCCACCGAGCCGATGACCGAAGTGGCGCCCGTCGGGTGCGCCAGCGGTCGCTCGGCCTGCGCGGCGATGCGGACGACCGGCGGTGGCTCCGCCCGCGGCTGGTTGTTGGACGGCGCCCGGCCGGAGCCCGCCCGGACACTTGACCGGCCCAGTGCGTGGCTGGTCGGCGACGTGGCGGTCACCGGGGCCGGTGACGGGGTGACGGCCCGGTCCGCGCGGACCGGCAAGGAGCTCTGGCACCGCGGGGGCGGCGGGTACGTGCGGGTGCTGGCGGTGCAGTACGACCGGGTCCACCTGTTGACCGACTCGCAGGAGCTGATCACCCTTGCCGCGGCCACCGGAACCGAGCTGTCCCGCTTCGTCCTCGAATACGGGCGCGAGGGGACCGGGTGGTCGCCCGGCTGGGCGTACGCGGCCGACGGGTACGTCGCGGTGGAGCGGCTGACGCGCCCGGTGCGGCCCGACTCGACCGACCGGGAGTACTACATCACCGGTCAGCCGGTCATCTTCGCCGGCACCTAGGAGTCCGGCGCCGGCGGAGGGTCAGGCCAGCGCCGCCTCCGCCGCGGCCAGGAAGGCGTCGTTTTCGGCGGCCGTGCCGATCGTGACCCGTACGCCGTCGCCCGCGAACGGGCGGACGATGACCCCGCGGGCCTCGCAGGCCCGGGCGAAGTCGACGGCCCGGTCGCCCAACGGCAACCAGACGAAGTTCGCCTGGCTGTCCGGCACCTCGGGCAGGTGCTTGCGCAGCGCCTCACCCACCCGGTCCCGCTCGGCGATCACGAGGGCGCAGCGGCGCCGTACCTCGTCCTCCTGCCGCAGTGCGGCGAGGGCGGCGGCCTGGGCGGTCGTGCTCGCCGAGAACGGGGTGACCACCTTACGGACCGCCGCCGCCACCTCCGGCTGCGCCACCAGGTAGCCGATCCGCAGGCCGGCCAGGCCCCAGGCCTTGGACAGCGTACGGAGCACCGCGACGTTGGGCCGGTCGCCGTAGCCGGCCAGCCCGTCGGGCACCTCGGGATCGGTCACGAACTCCCGGTACGCCTCGTCGAGCACCACCAGTACGTGCTCCGGAACGGCGTCGAGCAGCCGGTCGATCTCGGCCCGGCGAACGCTCGTACCGGTGGGGTTGTTCGGGTTGCAGACCAACAGCACCCGGGTGCGGTCGGTGACCGCGGCGGCCATCGCCGGCAGGTCGTGCCCGTGGCCGGCGTTGTTCGGCACCCGCACGCTGGTCGCGCCGCTGGTGGCCGCGATGATCGGGTACGCCTCGAACGAGCGCCAGGCGTAGACGATCTCGTCGCCGGGCAGGCACGTGGCGCGTACCAGGTGCTCGGCCAGCGCGACCGAGCCGCAGCCGGTGGCGATCCGGTCGGCCGAAACCCCGAGCCGCTCGGCGAGCGCGTCCCGCAGCGCCAGTACGCCCATGTCGGGATACCGGTGTGCCGACCCGGCGGCCTCGGTGACCGCTTCGACGACGCCGGGCAGCGGGCCGTACGGGACCTCGTTGCTGGCCAGCTTGATGGCCTCCGGCAGGCCCAGTTCGCGGGCCAGGTCGGCCGGGTTGCGGCCGGGTACGTAGCTGGGCAGCGCGTCGAGGTCGGGCCGGGTCAGGCGGCTCGGCTGCGCATCGCGGCCAGGGGCGGTCATTCGGAACCTCCAGGGGTCTTGGAGTGCTGATCAGAGGGTGGCGTGGTGGGCCGGAGCGACTGACGCGGGACCTGTACGACCACGGTCAGCGCCCGCTTGTCGTGCAGTGCCTGGCGGAGTGGGCGGTCGACGAGCGCGTAGCCGCAGTCGACCAGTTGCAGCACCAACCCCAAGCCGAAGCAGTACCACAGGAAGACCGGCAGGCCGAGCGTGTTCCACCGGCGCAGGGCTCGGCCGAACCCCAGTTGCTGCTCATTACTGAGCGGCACCACCTTGACGCCGGCCAGCCGCTTTCCGATGGTCTGGCCGCTGTTGGCCAGGGCTGGCACCTCGTACGCCAGCCAGAGCGCCGCGATGATCAGCACGATCGCCAGAGGAAGGTAGTCGGTTTGCGGGTCGGGCTGGGGAAGTCCTTCGGTGGACCGGTCGCCGGCCAGCGAGCGGCGCCACGCTTCGGCGAATATGGGCGAAATCTCCCGCACCCACTGCACGACAAACCACCCGTTGACCGCGGCATTGAGCAGCAGCAGGATCGCGATGTCGATCAGGCGGGCGACCAGCCGGGCCCCGAGCGGGGCCAGCGGCAGGCCGTGCGGGCGGGGTGGCGGAAGGGCGTACCCGGGCGGCCAGCCCCCGGGCGTGCCGGGCGGTGGCGCCCCGACGTACGGTCCGGGCGGCGTTCCGGCCCGTGTTGCCGGCGGCGTTCCGGCCTGTGCCGCGGGTGGCGTTCCGGCCTGCGCTACCGCGCTTGGCGGGCCTACCGTCGGCGGCGCTTGCGCGATCGTCTCCGGCGGCGGCGGCCCGGACGGCGGCACGGCGTCGGCGGGCAGCGGTGACCCGATCCATCCTTCGCCGTCCCAGTACCGCTGGGTCGACGGATCCGCCGGGTCCCGGTACCAGCCGGGTTGCACGCTCACGCAGCCACCTTAACGACGACGGCACAGCTGGCTGCGCGCCGGCGCTGCCGCACCGTCCGGCGCTTGCCCCGATCTTGGACAGTTGCCGTTCG
>DASVMV010000039.1:0-8233 GCA_036384155.1 Micromonosporaceae bacterium | reverse complement strand
GGCGGCGAAGGCCCCGGCCAAGCCGGCGACGGCCACCCCGACCGGTGCCGCCAAGACCGACGGCGGCGCTGCCGACGGCGTGACCACCGCCCCGCTGCGCGGCGTCGCGGCCCGGATCGTGCAGAACATGGACGCGTCGCTGTCCGTGCCGACCGCGACGAGCGTACGAGCGGTGCCCGCGAAGCTCCTGGTCGACAACCGGATCGTCATCAACAACCACCTCGCCCGCGGGCGTGGGGGCAAGGTCAGCTTCACGCACATCATCGGCTTCGCTCTCGTGCAGGCGCTGGCGGAGCACCCGGAGATGAACTACTCGTTCGTCCAGGCCGACGGCAAGCCGGCGGTGGCCAAGCCCCGGCACGTCAACCTCGGCATCGCGATCGACCTGGTGAAGCCGGACGGCTCGCGCAACCTCGTGGTGCCGTCCATCAAGGGCTGCGAGCAGATGGACTTCCGGCAGTTCTGGCAGGCCTACGAGGACGTGATCCGGCGGGCCCGGCGCAACGAGCTGACCATGGAGGATTACGCCGGAACGACGATCTCGCTGACCAACCCGGGCGGCATCGGCACCGTGCACTCGATGCCGCGGCTGATGACCGGTCAGGGCACGATCATCGGCGTCGGTGCCATGGAATACCCGGCGGCGCACGCCGGCATGTCCGAGGAAACCCTGGCCCAGCTGGCCGTCAGCAAGATCATCACGCTCACCAGCACGTACGACCACCGGATCATCCAGGGTGCCCAGTCGGGCGAGTTCCTGAAGGCGGTTCACGGACTGCTGCTCGGGGACCACGGCTTCTACGACCGGATCTTCACCTCGCTGCGCATCCCGTACGAGCCGGTGCGGTGGGTGCGCGACGTGGCGGTCAGCTCCGAGGGGCAGATCGACAAGACCGCCCGGGTGCACGAACTGATCCACGCCTACCGCGTGCGCGGCCACCTCATGGCCGACACCGACCCGCTCGAGTTCAAGATCCGCAAGCACCCCGATCTCGACGTACTCGAGCACGGCCTGACCCTGTGGGACCTCGACCGCACCTTCCCGGTCGGCGGCTTCGCCGGGCGGCAACGGATGAGGCTGCGCGAGATCCTGGGCGTGCTGCGCGACTCGTACTGCCGGCGGGTCGGCATCGAGTACATGCACATCCAGGACCCCGAGGAGCGCCGCTGGATCCAGGAGCGGATCGAGCGTAAGTACCAGAAGCCGGCGCCGGAGGAACAGAAGCACGTGCTCAACCGGCTCAACGCGGCCGAGGCGTTCGAAACCTTCCTGCAGACCAAGTACGTCGGCCAGAAGCGCTTCTCGCTGGAAGGCGCCGAGTCGCTGATCCCGCTGCTCGACGAGGTGCTGCAGGCCTCCGCCGAGGCGCAGCTCGACGAGGTGGTCATCGGGATGGCCCACCGCGGCCGACTGAACGTGCTCGCCAACATCGTCGGCAAGCCGTACGAGAAGATCTTCTCCGAGTTCGAGGGCCACCTCGACCCCCGCTCGACGCAGGGCTCCGGCGACGTCAAATACCACCTGGGCCAGGCCGGCAAGTTCACCACGCCGGACGGGGAGAACGCGATCACCGTCTCCGTCGTCGCCAACCCCTCCCACCTCGAGGCGGTCGACCCGGTGATGGAGGGCATCGTCCGCGCCAAGCAGGACCGCATCGACCTCAAGCTCGAGGGCTACACGGTGCTGCCGGTGGCGGTGCACGGCGACGCGGCGTTCGCCGGCCAGGGCGTGGTCGCCGAAACGCTCAACCTGTCGCAGCTGCGCGGCTACCGCACCGGCGGCTCGGTGCACGTCGTGGTCAACAACCAGGTGGGCTTCACGACCGCCCCGGAGTACTCCCGGTCCAGCCTCTACTCCACCGACGTGGCCCGGATGATCCAGGCGCCCATCTTCCACGTCAACGGCGACGACCCGGAAGCCGTCGTGCGGGTCGCCCATCTGGCGTTCGAATACCGCCAGGCGTTCAACAAGGACGTCGTGATCGACCTGGTCTGCTACCGGCGGCGCGGGCACAACGAGGGTGACGACCCGTCGATGTCCAACCCGCAGATGTACCAGATCATCGACGCCAAGCGATCGGTCCGGAAGCTCTACACCGAAGAGCTGATCGGCCGCGGCGACATCACGGTGGAGGAGGCGCAGGAACTGCTGCGCGACTACCAGGCCCAACTGGAGCGGGTCTTCAAGGCCACCCGCGACGCCGCCTCGACCAGCGACCGGCCGCCGCGCCCCCGGCGTACTCAGGAGGCCGAGCCAGAGGTCGAGACCGCCATCGACGCGTCGGTCGTACGAGCGGTCGGCGATGCACACGTCAACCTGCCGGAGGGCTTCACCCCGCACAAGCGGGTGCAGCAACTGCTCGACCGGCGGGCCAAGATGGCCGCCGAGGGCGGCATCGACTGGGGCTTCGGCGAGATCATCGCCTTCGGCTCGCTGCTGCGCGAGGGCGTCACGGTCCGGCTCGCCGGTCAGGACTCCCGCCGGGGGACGTTCGTCCAGCGGCACGGGGTGATCGTCGACGCCCGCACCGGCACCGAATACCTTCCGCTCTCCTCGCTGGCCAACGACCGCGGCCGGATCTTTTTGCATGACTCGCTGCTCAGTGAGTACGCGGCGATGGGCTTCGAGTACGGCTACTCGGTGGAAAACACCGAGGCGCTGGTGCTGTGGG
Organism: Micromonosporaceae bacterium; assembly: GCA_036384155.1. Lineage (GTDB taxonomy): Bacteria > Actinomycetota > Actinomycetes > Mycobacteriales > Micromonosporaceae > DASVMV01. Next base: position 5,561 of record DASVMV010000039.1, on the reverse strand, counting down.
AGGCGCAGTTCGGCGACTTCGCCAACGGTGGCCAGTCGGTGGTTGACGAGTTCATCTCGTCCGGCGAGGTCAAGTGGGGACAGCCGTCGGCGGTGACCCTGCTGCTCCCGCACGGGCACGAGGGCCAGGGTCCCGACCACACGTCGGGGCGGCCTGAGCGCTTCCTGCAGATGTGCGCCGAAGACAACATGCGGGTGGCCATCCCGACGACGCCGGCGAGCTACTTCCATCTGCTGCGGCGCCAAGCCCTGTCGAGCAAGCGTAAGCCGCTCGTGGTCTTCACCCCCAAGTCGCTCCTGCGGCACAAGCTGTGCGTATCGGGGATCGACGAGTTCACCTCGGGCACGTTCCGGCCGGTCCTGCCGGACAACGCCGCCGAGATCAGGCCGGAGTCGGTGACGCGGGTGCTTCTCTGCTCGGGCAAGATCTACTACGACCTGCTGCAGGCACGGGCCAACCGAAAGATCACCGACACGGCGATCGTCCGGATGGAACAGCTCTACCCGCTGCCGGTGGACGAGGTCCGAGCGGCGCTGGCCGAGTACCCGAACGCCGAGGACTTCGCGTGGGTGCAGGAGGAGCCGGCCAACCAGGGCGCCTGGTCGTTCGTCGCGCTCAACCTGCTCGAGCACCTGGACGGCGTACGCCTGCGGCGGATCTCCCGTCCGGCGGCGGCGGCGCCGGCGGTCGGATCGGCCAAGCTGCACGAGGCTGAGCAGGCGGCGCTCATCGAGGCGGCGCTGCCCCGACCCTGACGACTCCCGCGTCGATCTAGGGCATATGGCTGCTTGTTGATCTCGGATCACGACCATGTGCCCTAGATCGACGGGAGTTGGGGACGGAAAGGGGCGCGCGAGGGAGGAAGCAGGGTGTACTTCACCGACCGGGGAATCGAGGAGTTGGTCGACCGACGCGGCGAGGAGAGCGTCACGCTGGAGTGGCTCGGCGAGCGGCTGCGTGACTTCGTCGACCTCAATCCGGAGTTCGAGACGCCGATCGAGCGGTTCGCCACCTGGTTGGCCCGCCTCGACGACGAGGACGAGGACTGACCCGTGGCCACCGGCCGGCCCGGGTGACCGGAGGTCTCCGATCTTGTAGGTTCGGTCCGTGGCCCGGACCGTCTACATCGCCAGCCTCGGCTCCGGCGGCGGCAAGTCGACCGTCGCGCTCGGCCTGGCCGAACTCCTCTCCCGCCAGGTCGAGGCGATCGGCGCGTTCCGGCCCCTGGTCGCGGCGCCCGGCCAGGACCCAATCCTGGACCTGCTGTGCCACCGGTACCGGATCGGCATTCCGGCCGATGAACTGTTCGGCACCACGTACGCCGAAGCGGCCGCGCTGGTCGCCGACGGTCGCCGGGAGGAACTGATCGCCCGCATCGTCGAGCGCTACCGGCAGGTGGAACGGCGCTGCCCGGCGATGGTGGTCATCGGCAACGACTTCGACGATGCCGGCGAGGCCGCGGCGGGCGGCCTTCCCCGCGCGCTGGCCTTCAACGCCCGCCTCGCCACCGAGTTCGGCGGTGTCGTCGTACCGGTCGTCGCCGGGCTGCACCAGGACGAGGAGGCGGTCGCCGCCGCGGTCAGGAGTGCGTACCACGATCTGGACGACCTCCACGCCACGGTGCTCGCGGTGATCGCCAACCGGGTGCCGCACCCGATGCGGCTTCCGCAGCTGCCGGTGCCGGCGTACGCCATACCCGAGGCGCCGGCCGTGTCGGCACCCACCGTGGCCGAGGTGGCGGCGGCCCTCGACGCCACGCTGCTGGCCGGCGACGGGGTGGCCCTGGACCGGGACGTGCTCGACTTCGTCGTCGGCGCCGCGCACGTTCCGACCCTGCTCGACCACCTGACCGACGGCTGCCTGGTGATCACTCCGGCCGACCGCGCCGACCTGATGGTCGCGGCCGCTGCCGCACACGTCGCCGGACAGGCGTCGGTGGCCGGGCTCGTGCTCACCCTCGGGGAGCGGCCCGACCCCCGGGCCATGCGGCTGGTGCAGGGCCTGGGCAGCAACCTCGCCGTGCTCTCCGTCGGCACCGACAGCTATCACACGGTCGCCGCCTCGAGCCACATCGAGGGACGACCCAGCCCGGCGAGCCCACGCAAGGTGGAAGCGGCCCTCGGCGCGTTCGAGGCCCATGTGGACGGCGTCGACCTGGCCCGCCGGCTGCAGGTGAGCCGCTCGGCCCGGGTCACCCCGATGATGTTCGAGTACGACCTGATCGACCGGGCCCGGGCGCGCCGGCAGCGCGTAGTGCTGCCGGAGGGCACCGAGGGGCGCATCCTGCGTGCCGCGGAGATCCTGTTGCGTCGCGGGGTGGCCGACCTGACGCTGCTGGGCGCGCCTGACGAGGTCGCGCGGCGGGCCCGGGAACTGGGCGTCGACGTCGGCGGCGCCGCCGTGGTGGACCCGGCGACCAGTCCCTGGCGGGATGACTTCGCCGCCGAGTACGCCCGGCTGCGGGCCCACCGCGGGGCCACCCTGGACCTGGCCCACGACATCGTGACGCAGCCCAACTACTTCGGCACGATGATGGTGCACTCCGGGTACGCCGACGGCATGATCTCCGGCGCCACGCACACGACCGCGGCCACGATCCGTCCGGCGTTCGAGATCATCCGTACGGTTCCCAGCGTCTCGGTGGCCTCCAGCGTGTTCTTCATGCTGCTCGCCGACCGGGTGCTGGTGTACGGCGACTGCGCGGTGAACCGCGACCCGGACGCCGCCGAGCTGGCCGACATCGCGCTCTCCTCGGCGCGTACGGCGAGCCGCTTCGGCATCGAGCCCCGGGTGGCGATGCTGTCCTACTCCACCGGCAGTTCGGGCGCGGGCGCCGACGTCGAGAAGGTCGCGGCGGCCACCAAGCTGGTCCGGGAGCGCCGCCCGGACCTGCTGGTCGAGGGCCCAATCCAGTACGACGCGGCGATCGACCCGGCGGTGGCGGCCACGAAACTGCCCGGCAGCCCGGTCGCCGGCCGGGCCACCGTGTTCATCTTCCCCGACCTCAATACCGGCAACAACACGTACAAGGCGGTGCAGCGGTCGGCTGGCGCGGTCGCCGTCGGGCCGGTCATGCAGGGCCTGCGCCGGCCGGTCAACGATCTGTCCCGGGGCGCAACGGTGCCGGACATCGTCAACACGGTGGCCATCACCGCCATCCAGGCCGCCACCGCAGAGGAGGACGAGTGAGCCGGGTCCTGGTCATCAACTCCGGCTCGTCGTCGGTCAAGTACCGGCTGTACGAGGACACGACGGTGCTCGACAGCGGGAAGATCGAGCGGATCGGCGAGGCCGGCGGCGGGCCGGCCGACCACGATGCCGCGCTCTCCGCCGTGCTGGACCGGCTCGACCTGACCGGGCTCGCCGCCGTGGGGCACCGCGTGGTGCACGGCGGGGTCGACTTCACCGAGCCCACGCTGGTCGACGACGTCGTGGTGGAGACGATCCGCAACCTGATCCCACTCGCCCCGTTGCACAACCCGGCCAACCTGGCCGGCATCGAGGTAACCCGGCGGCTGCTGCCGGACGTTCCCCAGGTCGCCGTCTTCGACACCGCCTTCCACCGCACCATGCCGGAGGCCGCGGCGACGTACGCCATCGACCGGCCGACCGCGGACCGCTTCGGGGTCCGCCGGTACGGCTTCCACGGCACCTCGCACGCGTACGTCTCCCGGCGCACCGCAGCGCTGCTGAGCCGCGCCTACGCGGACACCAACACGATCACCCTGCACTTGGGCAACGGCGCCAGCGCGTGCGCGGTCGAGAACGGCCGCAGCGTCGCCACCTCCATGGGCCTGTCACCGCTGGAGGGTCTCGTCATGGGCACCCGCAGCGGCGACGTGGACCCGACCGTGGTCTTCCACCTGCGGCGCGAGGGCGGCATGCTCGTGGACGACATCGACGATCTGCTCAACCACCGCAGCGGGCTGCTGGGGCTGGCCGGCGTGAACGATATGCGCGAGGTGCTGCGCAAGCGGGCGGCGGGTGATCCGGCCGCGGCCCTGGCCTTCGACGTCTACTGCCGGCGCATCAAGCAGTACGTCGGTGCGTACTACGCGCTGCTCGGCCGGGTGGACGCGGTCACTTTCACCGCCGGTGTCGGCGAGCACGCCGCGCCCGTGCGGGCAGCGGCGCTCGCCGGACTGGACCGCCTGGGCATCGCAGTCGACGCCGGCAGGAACCGCGATGGTGGCGGCGAACGGGTCATTTCGACGCCAGACGCAGCCGTCGCCGTGTGCGTAGTGCCGACCGACGAGGAACTGGAGATCGCCACCCAGGCCCGGGCGGCGGTGGAGCGTACCTAACCGGCGATCAGCCAGACGATCAGCACGGCGAGGACCACGGCGGCGACGGCCAGTCCGACGATGAGCGGCTGCTTCGACCGGGGCTCGGGGTCGGGCTCGTTCCGGGCCACGAATGCCCGGAACATCTGGGTGTTCCCGGCCGGGTCCTTGTACTCCTCAGGCATGCCGACGACCTTAGCCAATATTTGCCCGATGTCACATTCCCGGGACGCCTGGACGGAACCGCCCGGCTGTCGGTTCGACGACGACCGGAAAGCTGGTCCGGCCGGCTGATCTTCCAGCTACCGTACGTCCATGTGGGGGCGGGTTAGCCTGGCGGCGGTACTGCTGGCGGCGCTCGCCGGCTGCGGCTCGGCCGTCGCCGCCTCGACGCCCGCGGAACGGTCGTACCCGGTGGGTGTGCGGACGCTGGCTCTCAGCCGCGGCGCCGACCGTCCGCTCCCGACCACCGTCTGGTACCCGGCCGCTGGCGTCCCGTTGGCTGCTGACAGCCCGGGTGGACCGGTCCCGGGCGCGCCGGTCGCCGCCGGACGGTTCCCGATCGTCCTGTTCAGCCACGGCCTGCACAGCCTGCCGGAGCATCACGCCCAGTTGACCGTCCGGTGGGCCGCCGCCGGCTTCGTCGTCGTCGCCCCCGCCTATCCGCACACCAGATTGGGCGCGGGCAGGTTCGACCGGGCCGACGTACGGCAGCAGCCCGCCGACGCCTGGTACGTCGTGCGCAGCGTCGCGGCGCTCGACCTGGCCTTCGGTGATCCGTTCGCCGGGCATCTCGACCCGGGCCGGGTCGCGGCGGTGGGCCATTCGGCGGGCGGCTACACGACGGCCGGGCTGTTCACCGCCGGCCATTCGCCGACGCTGCGGGGCGGCATCGTGATCGCCGGCGGGATGCGGGAGCAGTTCGGCGGGCCGCCCGCGCCGATGCTCTTCGTGCACGGCAGCGCCGACCCGATCGTGCCGGCCGCCCGCGGACACGACGCATTCCGGCGGGTCCGCTGGCCGAAGGCGTTCCTGACGCTGGTCGGGCAGGGCCACGGGGAATACCTCCTGCCCGGCCACGCCGGCTTCGACCCGACCATGGAGTCCATGACCGACTTCCTGCGCTGGGTGCTGCTCGACGACCCGGCGGCCCGGGAGCGGCTACCCCTCGATGACGTGCCGGGCATCACGACCTGGGCCGGTCGGATCTGACCGGGCCGCACGGGGCGGCGAGGCAGAATCGGGTGCATGCGCCGACCGCGTACCGCGGAACTGGCC